>NZ_JAHFPF010000019.1 GCF_023259385.1 Brevundimonas sp.
GGCCGGCGGAACAGACGGCGGCCACCCTGCCGGAGGCCGTGGTCATCGAAGGCTACGCCTCGCTGTGGGGCGTGGCGGATCTGAACCGGGACGTGGTGGCGAAGGGGGCGTTCGAGGCCTGTCTGGCCAGGACGGGCGCCGGCGGGGTGCGAATGCTGCACCAGCATGAGGGGCGGGCGGTGGTCGGGCTCTGGGACCGGATGGTCGAGGACGATCGAGGCTTGTTCGTCAGTGGACGGATCCTGGACTGGTCAGCCGAGGCGCGGTTCGCCGGGGCCTTGGCGAAGGCCGGGGCGATGGACGGGTTGTCCATCGGCTTTCGCGCGGTCCGGGCCCGGCGCGACGGGGCGCTGCGGGTGCTGACGGAAGTCGATCTGTGGGAGGTGTCGCTGGTGACCTTTCCCATGCTGCCGGGGGCGCGGTTCAGTCCGGTCCGATAACCCGAGAGGTTTGCCATCCATCGACCACCTTGCGGACGGCCGTGAGGAACGTCTGCTGCTTTACGGCGCGGCCCGCGACGATGGCGAAGAAGACGCCCAGGGCGAAGGGCAGGCGGAAGACGAAGACGAGCAGGAGGGCGATCACGCCGATCAGGGCCCAAAGCCCGATCAGCAAAGACATCTGGTCCGTGGGAACCCGGGGTTCGGGCGTGGGATCGGGTGTCAGGACCAAGGCCGGGAGGTGGCGCGGGGGCGCATCGACCTCCTGAACCCGCTGGAGCGCGCCGACATTGACGAGCGGGGGCGGTTCGACCGGCCGGGTGGCGGGGTCGTGGTCGTTGTGACGATGCAGGTTGAGCAGGGGGCTGGGCGGCATTTGCCGCGTCGGCTCGAAGGGAATGGACTGCCCCCGGGCGTCGACGGTGAAGACCTGATCGAAGGCCACGGTGGCGAAATCGATGGCGCGGGTGTCCTGGCCGTAGCTGTCGCCGAGGAGGCCGAGCAGGACGCCGTGGCGGACGCGGGCCTTGAAGGCGATCGGGTCGGGGAGGTGACCGACCATGACGTGGACCGTACCGAGGTCGCCGGTCGGGCCCGTGGTGGGCGCCGGACGGCTGCGATCGACGATCATTTCGGTGAACAGGCCGAAGCCGGAGTTGCGGCGTTGGCTGGGCCGGCTTTCCTCGAATTGGCCCGCCAGATCGGGGATCTCCGCGCGGAGGTCGTGGACCAAGGCGTCCATGACGGCCCGTTCGAGACGGGTGTAGCGGCTCATCGGACGGCGCCCGGGAGCGCGGCCGTGAGGCGGGCGAAACGAAGAGTTCCGGGGCGGTTCACGTCCCGACCCTAACCGCGATCGGCGGTTCTTCAACACCGGAGACAGAATGAAAGAGACCAAACAGGCCCCGGCCACGCCGGAGGCGCGCGCCGCCATGCATGAAATGATGGCCGCGTTCGAGGCGTTCAAAGGCGCCAACGACACGCGGCTGGATGAGATCGAGCGCAAGGCGTCGGCCGATACGCTGCTGGAAGAGAAGGTGGCGCGTATCGACCAGGCGGTGGCCAGCGCTCAGGCGCGGCTGGACCGGGTGGTCAGCGAAGGGCGTCGACCGCCGCTCGGGACCGAACCCAAGGTGATCGAGGCGCCCGAGGCCAAAGCGGCCTTCGACGGCTATCTGCGCGCGGGCGCATCATTCGGGCTGGAGCTGAAGGCGGGGCTGTCGTCGGCGTCGAACTCGGCCGGCTATGTCGTGCCTGAGCAGACCGAACGCGCCATCGAGCGGCGATTGATGGCCGGATCGCCGATGCGCGAGATCTCGACGGTGCGCACGGTGCAGGCCGGCGTCTTCCGCAAGCCGGTGTCCATCGCCGGCGTGGGCTCGGGCTGGGTGGCGGAGACGGCGGCGCGGCCCGAGACCGATCCGGCGACGCTGGCGCTGCTCGAGTTCCCGTCGGCCGATCTCTATGCCTGCCCGGCGGCGACCCAGTCGTTGCTGGACGACGCCCTGGTCGATCTGGACGAATGGCTGGCCGCGGAGGTCGAGGACGCCTTCACCGCGCAGGAAACCCAGGCCTTCGTCAACGGCGACGGGAGCAACAAGCCGCGTGGCTTCCTGGACTACACGATCGTCGCAGACGCCGATCAGGACTGGGGCGAGATCGGCTACGTCGCCTCCGGCGCGGCCGGCGCCTTCGCCCCGACCAGCCCGGCGGACCGCCTGATCGATCTGATCTACGCGCCGAAGGCCCAATACCGGCCCAACGCCCGCTTCGTGATGAACCGGCGCACGGTCTCAGCGGTGCGCAAATTCAAGGACGCGGACGGCAACTACATCTGGCAGCCGGCGCAGCGGGCGGGTGAGACGGCCTCGCTGCTGGGTTACCCGGTCACCGAGATCGAGACGATGCCGAACATCGCGGCCAATGCGGCGGCGATCGCGTTCGGCGATTTCCGGCGCGGCTATCTGATCGTCGATCGGGCGGGGGTGCGGGTGCTGAGGGACCCGTACTCGGCCAAGCCCTATGTGCTGTTCTACACCACCCGGCGTGTCGGCGGCGGGGTGCAGGACTTCGACGCGATCAAGGTGATGAAGTTCAGCGCGACCTAGCCCGCTGAGGGAGTGAGTTGGCGGCGGGTGGCGAGCGAGTCGCTACTCGCCGCCCGGCGTTCGCCACCATCAATCAAAGCGAGGTCGATATGACCGCACCGGTGTCCCTCACCGAGGCGAAGCTGTTCCTGCGCGTCGAGCACGGCGCTGAGGACGGGCTGATCCAGACATTGATCGACGCGGCCCGGGCGCGGGTCGAGGGCGACGTGGGCCTGATCCTGACGTCCACCTCGCCTGCTCCGTTGCGGCTGGCCATCCTGATGCTGACGCTGCGCGGCTATGAGCGCGGCGAGACCGAAATGCCGATCCAGCCGGTCGAGGCCTGGCTGGCGCCGTACCGCGTGGTGCGGTTGTGATCGCCGCGCGCAGGCCTTTGCTGGCCCAGGTGTTCGAGGTCATCGAGGCGGAGACGCCCTATGGCGGACGCAGCCTGACCTACGAGCTGATCGGTTCGGCCTGGCTCAGGGCGGGGCCGACGCGACGACGGGACAGGAGCGAAGCGGGGACCTCGACGACGGTTGAGACCCTGACGGCCGAGAGCCGGCTGGATTCCCGACTGACCGCCGGGCGTGTGCTGCGCTTCGGCGGGGGAGACTGGCGGATCGTCTCGGGCGAGCCGGTCGACCGCCGGAGCATCCTTCATCTGGAGCGGACGCGATGAGCCATGA
Source organism: Brevundimonas sp. (assembly GCF_023259385.1). Classification (GTDB taxonomy): domain Bacteria; phylum Pseudomonadota; class Alphaproteobacteria; order Caulobacterales; family Caulobacteraceae; genus Brevundimonas. Next base: position 3,217 of record NZ_JAHFPF010000019.1, read on the forward strand.
ACTGGCCCTGCAGAAGGCGCTGATCGTGCATTTGAAGCACGATCCGGCCACCTCGGCCTTGCTGGGCGGTCGGATGTGGGATGCGCCGCCGCCGGAGCCGAGCTATCCGCACCTGCTGATCGGCCGCAGCGAAAGCCGGCCGGTCGCGGCGGACGGCGGCGGGATCGAGCATCTGCTGACGTTGACCATCGTGTCCCGCTTCCAGGGCGCGGAGGAAGCCAAGGCCGCCCTGGCGTCGGTCCGTGCATGCCTGACCGATGCGACGCTGGAGGCGGACGGGGTGCGGACCGTCAGCCTGGGCGTGCGCTTCAGCGATGTCTGGCGGTCGCCCACCGGTCCCCGAACCTATGCGGTCCTGCGTGTGCGGGCCGTGACCGAAGAAATCTGAACCGGACGGAGATTCACATGAGCGCTCAACGCGGCAAGGACATCCTGCTGAAGATCGAAAGCGGGGGCGGCGGTTTCACGACCGTGGCGGGGTTGAGGGCGCGGACCATCGCCCTGAACGCCCGGACGGTCGACGCGACCGACGGCGACAGCGCCGGGCGTTGGCGTGAGCTGCTGTCCGGCGCTGGAGTGCGGTCGGCGGCGGTGAACGGACAGGGCGTGTTCCGGGATGCGGCCTCAGACGCCCTGATCCGCGAGGCCTTCTTCAGCCAGGCGGCGCGGATCTGGCGGCTGATCGTGCCGGACTTCGGGCAGTTGGAGGGACCGTTCCTGGTGGCGGCGCTGGAGTACGCCGGGGAGCATGAGGGGGAGGCGACTTTCGCGATCAGCCTGGCCAGCGCCGGCGAGATCGCCTTCGAGGCCCTGTGATGAATGGCGCACGGGGCGAGGCGAGGGTTCGACTGGCCGGCGAGGAACGCACGCTTTGCCTGACGCTGGGTGCGCTGGCGGAGATCGAGACGGCGTTGGGCGTGGAAGGGTTGGGCGGATTGGCGGACCGGATGCGCCGGTTGTCTGCGCGCGATCTGACGGCGGTGCTTACGGCTCTGCTCAGAGGCGGGGGCGAGACGGCGCTGGCCGGCGACCTGGTCGTGGCGATCGATCCGCGCGAGGCCGCTGAAGCGGTGGCGATGGCGTTCACGGCGGCGGCGGAATGAGCAACCGCTGGGGTGAGATGCTGCGGACCGCAGTGAGCCTGGGGATCCGGCCGGCGGTCTTCTGGCGCCTTTCGCTGAGGGAGTGGCGGATGCTGACGGCGCGGCCTTCCGGACCGGAGCCCATGGGACGCGATGCGTTCGAACGACTGGCGGAGGCATGGCCCGATGAATGAGATGTTCAGGCCCGATGGGCTGGAGGAGACGCCCCGACGGGTCGCGGAAGCGGCCGCGGCCCTGGAAAGTCTGCGGGAGCCCGCAGAGCGGGCGGCGGCGGCGGTCGAAGACGCCTTCGGGAAGGCGGCTGACGGACTGGCGCGATCATTGGCGAGGGCGGCGGCGGATGGGGAAATCACGCTCGCCGAACTGGCGCGCGCCGTGCTGTCGGTTGCCAACGGCGCGGGCGGCGGATCGTCGTCGGGGTTGTCGGGCGCCATCGCCAATGCCGTGTCGGGCCTGTTCTCGGGCAGTCGGGCGGACGGTGGCCCCGTCGTCGGTGGGGGAGCCTATCTGGTCGGCGAGCGCGGACCGGAAGTGTTTCGCCCCATAGGTTCGGGAACGATCGAAGCGGCAGCGGGAGGCGCGGTGACGGTGAATGTCTCCATCGGCGGCGGCGTCCCGAGCTTGCTGCGCTCCGAGGCCCAGATCGCGCAGATGCTGGCTCGAGCGGTGGCCTTGGGCGCGAGGAGGCTTTGATGTCTTTCCATGAGGTGAGACTGCCCACCCGTCTGGCGTTCGGATCGACGGGCGGGGTCGAGCGGCGAACCGAGGTGGTGACGCTGGGGTCGGGCCACGAGCGGCGATCGACGCCATGGGCGGCCGGCCGAAGGCGTTATCTGATCGGGGCCAATCTGCGGTCGCTGGACGACATGGCGACGCTGACAGCCTTCTTCGAAGCGCGGCGGGGGCGGTTGTACGGCTTCCGGTTTCGGGACTTCGCGGACTTCAAATCCTGTGCGCCGGGCGCGAGCGTCGGTCCGGCGGATCAGAGGCTGGGGCAAGGCGACGGAGCGCAAACGATGTTTACCTTGCGCAAGACCTACGGCGAGGGTCCGGACGCCTGGAGCCGCCTGATCGCCAAACCGATCGACGGATCGGTGCGGGTGGCCGTCAATGGAGTGGAGACCTCGGCCTTCACGGTCGATGTGGCGACGGGTCGGGTGACGCTGGCGGCGGCCCCTGCAATCGGAGCGGTGGTCACCGCCGGGTTCGAGTTCGATACGCCTGTGCGCTTCGACTCCGATCGGATCGAGGTGACGCTGGAGAGTTTCGACGCCGGCCGGATGGCCGCCTTGCCGCTGATCGAGATCAGGATCTGAGACATGCGCGACATACCGACCGAGCTGGTCGCCCGCATTGAAAGCGGGGCGGCGACGCTGTGCCATGTCTGGCTGCTGATGCGGCAGGACGGCGAGCGATTGGGCTTCACGGACCACGACCGCGACCTGGACCTCGACGGCGTGATCTGCCGCGCGGCCAGCGGCTGGACGGCCGGGGTTATGGAGAGCGCGGTGAATCGCGTCGGGACGGTCTCAGTGGCAGGTGTTCTGGATGACGCGATGATCCGCGCGGAGGATCTGAACGCCGGTCTGTACGACCGTGCGAGCATCGAGCTGTGGCGGGTGGATTGGGCCAGGCCCGAACTCAGGGTGCGGCTTTGGTGCGGACGGCTGGCCCGGGTGCGGCGGGAGGGTGAGGCCTTTACGGGAGAGCTGGAAGGGCCGTTCGCGGCGCTGGATCGGGTGGTCGGCCGGACCTTCGGCCGGGGCTGCGAGGCCGAACTGGGCGACAGTCGGTGCGGCGTGGTGCGCGCCGCCTTTCCGGGCCTGACCTGCGACCGGCGCTGGGCGACCTGCGTAGGCGTGTTCGGAAACGGGGCCAATTTCCGGGGCTTTCCCGACATCCCGGGCGACGATTTTCTCGCTGCATCTCCCGTGGAGGGTGGTCGGAACGACGGCGGGAGCCGCCGGTGAGGGCCCGGGTGCTGGCGGCGGCCCGGAGTTGGCTGGGAACACCCTATCGACATCAGGCCAGTATGAAGATGCAGGGGGCGGATTGCCTGGGGCTGGTGCGCGGGGTGTGGCGCGAGGTCGTGGGCGTGGAACCGGAGGCGGCCCTCGCCTACGGGCCCGACTGGGCGGAAGCGGGCGGTGAAGAGCTGTTGTGGGCTGCGGCGCGGCGATGGCTGGTCGAAATTCCGGTGGCGAGAGCGCAGGCGGGAGACGTGTTGCTGTTTCGCATGGCGGCGGGTGTGCCGGCCAAGCACTGCGCCATTCTGAGCGATGAGGCCGGCGAGGGGAGGATGATCCACGCCTACTGGGGGCGGGCGGTGGTGGAGAGCTGGATGGGGCGGTGGTGGCGCCGGCGGCTGGTCGCGGCTTTTGCCTGGCCCGCGCCCCGGGTCCCGGAAACAGACGGAGAATAGAGAAGATGGCGCAGGTGGTGCTGGGCGGCGTTGGGCAGGCCCTGGGCGGCGCGCCGGGCGCGATGCTGGGTAATTTCATCGGCCGCGGTATCGATCAGGCGGTCGTCGCGGGCCTGCAGCCGGCCCGGCAACGCGGGCCGAGGCTGGAAGGCCTGAAGCTGCAGAGCACTTCGGAAGGCGCTCCGATGGCCTGCATTCTGGGACGTGCCCGCGCGGTCGGACAGGTCATATGGGCCGCACGCTTCCTGGAGGACCGCCACACGTCGTCGGCCGGAAAGGGCGGGCCGCGCACAGTGGAGTACGGCTACTCCCTGAGCTTCGCGGTGGCGCTGTGCGAAGGCGAGATCGACGGGGTCGGAAGAATCTGGGCCGATGGCCAGCCGATGGATCTGTCCGGGGTCGTCTTCAGGGTGCATCGGGGCGGTGAGACCCAGGCGCCGGATCCCCTGATCGAGGCGGTTGAAGGCGTGGCGCCCGCCTATCGCGGGACAGCCTATGTGGTGTTCGAGGACTTGCCTCTGGGGCCGTTCGGCAACCGGATTCCGCAGCTGGCCTTCGAAGTTTTCAGGCGGCCGCGGGGCGTGGAGGCGCGACTCGAGGACCGGCTCGAGGGCGTCTGCCTGATCCCCGGCGCTGGGGAGTTCGTGCTGGCGACCGAAGCGGTTCTGCGGCGCGAAGGGCTGACGCGGACGACGCCGGAAAACGTCCATGGCGACGGGCGCGCCGATCTGACGGCTTCGCTGGATCAGCTCCAGGCGCAACTGCCGAATCTCAAGCGAGTCAGCCTGGTGCTCGGCTGGTTCGGTGACGACCTGCGCGCGGAGCATTGCCGGATCCGGCCCGGCGTCGAACGCGTCGGGAAGGCGACCGAGCCCCTGTCTTGGTCGGTGGCCGGGTTGGAACGACAGGACGCGCACCTGATCTCGGTCGCGAGCGGCGGCCCGGCCTATGGCGGCACGCCTTCCGATGACTGCGTGCGACAGGCCGTGGCGGAACTGAAGGCCCGGGGGCTGGAAGTGACACTGTACCCCTTTGTCTTCATGGACATTCCGGCGGACAACGCCTTGCCCGATCCGTATGGCGGATCGGCGCAGGCGGCCTATCCGTGGCGAGGGCGTCTGAAAGGGCGTGACGGTGCGGCTGCGGCGGATGATGTGGCCGAGGTGTTCGGCGCCGAAGACGGCTGGGGGCTCAGGCGTCTGGCGCTGCACTATGCGGCTCTGGCGGTGGAGACCGGCGCCGACGGATTGCTGATCGGCTCGGAGATGCGCGGGCTGACGACGACGCGCGACGTCCCCGGCGGCTTCCCGGCGGTCGGCGCATTCCGCGATCTGGCCGCCGAATGCAGGGCCGTAGTGGGCGCGGACGTCAAGTTGTCCTACGCCGCCGACTGGTCGGAGTACGCCGGCCCGCGCGATGGCGGAGACGTGCGGTTTCACCTTGACCCGCTGTGGGCCGATCCGAACATCGATTACGTCGGCATCGACTGGTATCCGCCGCTGGGCGATTGGCGCGACAGGGATGGCGGGCTGGATGCGGCGAACCACAAAGGTCCGGATGATCCTGCCTATCTGGCGGCCCAGGTCGCGGGCGGCGAGGGCTTTGACTGGTTCTACCGCGACGACGCGGATCGCGCTGCGCAGATGCGGACTCCGATCACCGACGGCCTGACGGGTGAGGACTGGGTGTTCCGGGCCAAGGACCTGGTCGGCTGGTGGAGCCATCCGCATCATGAGCGGACCAGCGGGGTGCGCAATGCGTCTCCGACCGCCTGGCTGCCCGGCATGAAGCCGGTACGGCTGGCGGAGTTCGGCTGTGCGGCAGTGGATCGGGGCGGCAATGCACCGAACCTGTTTCAGGACCCGAAGAGCGCAGAGAGCGCCCTGCCGCCGTTCTCGACCGGAGCGCGGGACGACCGGATGCAGCGGCGCGCGCTGGAGGCGGTGCTGAGTCATTTCGCGGAGAATAATCCGCTGTCGCCCATCTACGGCGGACCGATGCTCGAGGCCGCCGACGCCTGGTGCTGGGACGCCCGGCCATGGCCGGCCTTTCCCGGTCGAGACGACATCTGGGCCGATGCGTCGGGCTGGCGCTGCGGCCATTGGCTGAATGGCCGTCTGCACGGCGAGACGCGGGACCTGATCCACGCGCTTCTGGAACGAGGCGGGCTGGACACGTTCGAGATCGGCGCGGTGACGGGGCAGATGGATGGATACGTCGTCGATCGCCCGATGCGGGTCCGCGACGCGCTTGAACCTCTGCTGGCGGGGCTCGGGATGCGCATGGTCGAACGGGGCGGGCGCATCGCCGTGATCGGCGATGAACCGGTGACGGCGAACCTTCAGGTCGAGGCCTTCGCCTTGCCGGACGAGGGAAGCGCGGTCGGCGTGGAGCGGAGCCTGGAGCCGCGCCCGGCGATCGCGCGGGTGCGCTTCATCGACGGGGCGCGGGACTATCAGATCGGTTCGGTTCTGGCGCGCACAGCCGGGGACGGCGGGGACGTCGATCTGGACTTGCCCGCGGTGTGCGGGCCGGCGCTGGCGCAAGCGGCCGCGGAACGCGCCCTGATCGCCGGCGAGGGCGGGCGCCTGAAGGTGACGCTCGGCCCGGTCGAGGCCCTGCGGCTGGAGCCCGGCGATGTCGTCGCCATCGACGGATGGAGCGGGCTGTGGCGCGTGAGCGGCCTTGATATCTCCGAGGCCGCGTCGGCGACGCTGGAACCGGTCCGATCGGTTCACCCTGGCGATGACATGACCGTCCCTGGCCGTCCCGATCACGGCGCTGTGGTCGGTGCGCCCTTCTTCCGCATGATTGAGCTACCGCCCTTGCCGGGCGTGGAAGACGCCGTAGGCCCGCTCGCGGTGGTGGCGGCGGAGCCTTGGCGGCCGATGCAGGTTCGGGCGGGGACGTCGACCGACGCCCTGACCTTGCGCACGGATGTCGACCGGCCCGCGACGGTGGGCGTCCTGACAGCGCCCCTGTCGTCCGGCCCGCGGCACCGCTGGGACGAGACCTCCGTCCTGACGGTTCAGGTGGAGGGACGGGCGCCCGAAAGCCGGAGCGAAGCCGCTGTACTGGCCGGAGCCAATGCGGTCGCGGTCGAAACCCCTGCGGGATGGGAGTTGCTCCAGTTCCGGCAGGCGGACTTGCTCGGCGACGACGTGTGGCGGCTTTCGGGACTGCTGAGGGGACAGCAGGGCACCGAGGCGGCGATGCGCGTGGGCGCCGGAGCCGGAGCTATCGCAGTGCTTCTGGACGCCGTTCCGCCGAAGGTATTGTCGCCCCGGGCGGAGCGCGGTCTGCCGTTGCTCTGGCGTGCGGGACCGACCGGCCTGCCGGGCGGGCGAGGCGTCAGCGAACTTCATTGGACGCCCAGGGGGCTGCATGATCGGCCGTGGAGCCCCGCGCACCTGCGGTGTCGGGCGCGATCGAACGGCGACTATGACCTGACCTGGGCGCCTCGCGCCCGTCTCGACGGGGACCGATGGGACGGTGAAATCGCCGCGAGCGATCCCTCGCGGTTCCGGGTCCAGGTCATCCATGAGGGCGCGCCCGTACGGAGCGTCGAGGTCGAGACGGCGGCGGTCGTCTACGCGGGGGCGGATGTCGGGGCCGATTTCCCGGCAGGGCCACCCGAAGGCGTCATGATCTCGGTGGCGCAGTGGGGCGAAGGCTATGGTTGGGGCGAGACCGCGACCACGACGCTCTGAATTCGTCCATGAACGACGGAAGTGGTTTGCGGAATCCGCCGGATGACCTAACTGAAACGCTCGGCATCCAGCGCAGGAGCGGACTCGAACGTGGCGGGCGATCCCTACAAGGAACTGGGCGTGGCCCGGGGCGCGAGCCAGGACGAGATCAAGAAGGCGTTCCGCAAGCTCGCCAAGGAACTCCATCCCGACAAAAACCCCGGCAACAAGGACACCGACGAGCGCTTCAAGCGCGTGACGGCGGCCTTCGACATCCTGGGCGACAAGGACAAGCGGACGAAGTTCGACCGCGGCGAGATCGACGCCGACGGGCGCGAGCAGTTCCGCGGCTACGGCGGCGGTGCGGCGGGCGGCGGGCGTGGCCCCGGCCAGAGCCCGTTTGGCCAGGGCGGCCAGCGCGGTGGTTTCGAAAACATCGACCTGGATGAAATCTTCGGCGGCATGTTCAGCGGCGGAGCCCGTCCCGGGACGCGCGGTGGCGGGTTCGCGGCCAAGGGCCAGGATGTGCGGGCGACGCTGGAGATCGGCCTTGAGGATTCCATCTCCGGTGCAACCCGGCGGATCCAGTTCTCGGACGGGCGCACGTTGGACGTGGCCATTCCCAAGGGGGCAGGCGACGGCCAGACGATCCGGTTGAAAGGGCAGGGCATGCCCGGCCGCGGCGCCGAGAACGGCGACGCCCTCATCGAACTGAAGCTGATGCCGCACCCGATCTTCACGCGTGACGGGGCTGACCTGACCATGGATCAGCCGGTGCCGCTGTACGATGCGGTGCTGGGGGGCAAGGTTCCGGTCCGGACACCGGAGGGCACGGTCAGCATGACCATCCCGGCCGGCTCCAGTTCGGGCAAGGTGCTGCGCCTGAAGGGGCGGGGCGCCTACGCCAACGGCAAGCGCGGCGACCTGCTGGCCAAGCTGATGATCGTCCTGCCTGAAGACGACATGGCGCTGACCAAGCTGGCGCAGAAGGCGCGGGACGAGGGGCCGATCCGGCCGTTCCGGGACTAGGGCGGCGATGGCCAGCAAACCCAATATCAAACCGGCCCGCCCGTGGTTCTCCTCCGGGCCGACGGCGAAACGACCCGGATGGTCGTCGCAGGCCTTGCCGCATGACCTGCTGGGCCGCGGCATTCGCGCGCCCGAGGTGGTGGCGCGGTTCGCCCACGGACTGAAGCTGACCCGCGACCTGCTGCAGGTCCCGGCGGACTGGGCTCTGGTCTATGTGCCCGGTTCCGACACCGGCGCCGTCGAGGCGGCCATGTGGTCGATGCTGGGCGAGCGTCCCGTACAGGTCTTGGCGTTCGAGAATTTCGGCAAGGTCTGGGCGACCGATGCGAAGACCCACCTGAAGCTGGAACCCGAGGTGCTCTCGGCGCCGTGGGGTCAGTTCCCTGATGTGTCGAAGGTCGATCCGACGAAGGATCTGATCTTCCCCTGGAACGGCACGACCTCGGGCGTGAAGGCACCGGGGGCCGACTGGATCGCCGCGGATCGCGAGGGAATCGTGATCTGCGACGCCACCTCGGCCGCCTTCGCCATGCCCTTGCCGTGGGACAAGCTGGATGTGGTGACCTTCAGCTTCCAGAAAGCGCTGGGCGGCGAGGCGGGACTGGGCGTGGCCGCGTTGTCGCCCCGGGCGGTGGAGCGGCTGGACCGCTACGAGCCGCCGCGGCCGGTGCCCAAGGTGCTGCGGCTGCGCGATGACAAGGGCTTCGACCGGCTTCTGGCGACCGGCTCGATGCTGAACACCTTTTCGGTCTGGACGTTGGAAGACTGGATCGATGGGGTCGAATGGGGGCTGTCGGTCGGCGGTCTGGACGCCCTGATCGCCCGGACGGACGCCAATGCGGCGGCGCTGGACAAATGGGTGTCGCGCACGCCGTGGGTCGAATATCTGGCCGAAACCGCTGACATCCGCTCGACCACCTCCGTCTGCCTGAACATCGTCGATCCACGCGTTAGGGCCATGGACGACGATGCGCGCCGCGATCTGGTCATCCGCATGAAGGCGCTGGTCGAGGATGACGGCGCAGCGTTCGACATCGAAGGCCACCGCAACGCGCCTGCCGGACTGCGTGTGTGGTGCGGCTGTACGGTCGACGCCGACGACATCGAGGCCCTGACGCCGTGGCTGGACTGGGCGTTCGCGACGGCGATGGCGGATTATTCCGCCGACTGACGGGACACCCGGCGATTCCCCGGTTATAGGCTGCGCCCGCATTCCGGATACCGGACAAGCGGAGAGTGAACCTTGGCGAACGTCGCAGTGGTCGGCGCCCAGTGGGGCGACGAGGGCAAGGGCAAGATCGTCGACTGGCTGTCGAACCGGGCCGATATGGTCGTGCGGTTCCAGGGCGGTCACAACGCGGGCCACACGCTGGTCGTCGACGGCAAGGTCTACAAGCTGGCGCTGCTGCCGTCAGGCGTGGTGCAGGGCAAGCCCTCGATCATCGGCAACGGCGTGGTGGTCGATCCATGGCACCTGGTCGGCGAGATCGAGAAGATCCAGGCCCAGGGCGTCGCCATTACCCCCGACATCCTGACGATCGCGGACAACGCCTGCCTGATCCTGCCGATCCATCCGGCGCTGGACGTGGCGCGCGAGGCTGCCGCCAGCGCGCCGGGCGCCAAGATCGGCACGACCGGCCGCGGCATCGGCCCGGCCTATGAGGACAAGGTCGGCCGCCGCGCCATCCGTGTCTGCGACTTGGCCAACGAGGAAGACCTGAAGGTCAAGATCGACCGCCTGCGCTCGCACCACGATCCGCTGCGCGCGGGCCTGGGGCTGGAGCCGATCGATCCGGCGGCCCTGCTGGCGCAACTGTTCGAGATCGCGCCGAAGATCCTTCCTTACGTGAAACCGGCCTGGCGGGTGCTGGATCAGGCCAAGAAGGACGGCAAGCGCGTGCTGTTCGAGGGCGCGCAGGGCGCCTTCCTGGACGTGGACCACGGCACCTATCCCTATGTCACCAGCTCCAACACGGTGGCCGGACAGGCGGCGGCGGGGGCGGGCATCGGGCCGCGCGGCGTCGGCTATGTGCTGGGCATCGTGAAGGCTTATACGACCCGCGTCGGCGAAGGCCCGTTCGCCTGTGAGCTGAACGACGAAGTCGGAGAACATCTGGCGGTTGTAGGCCGCGAGGTCGGCGTGAACACCGGCCGTGCGCGTCGCTGCGGCTGGTTCGACGCCGTGCTGGTTCGCCAATCGGTGGCGATCAACGGCATCGACGGCATCGCGCTGACGAAACTCGATGTGCTGGACGGTCTGAAGACGCTGAAGATCTGCGTCGGTTACCGCATCAACGGCGAGGTGCTGGACTACCTGCCGTCCAGCCTGAAGGATCAGGCGTCGGCCGAGCCTGTGTTCGAGGAGCTGGAAGGCTGGACCGAGAGCACGGGCGGCGTGCGGACGTTCAAGGACCTGAACGCCCACGCGCTGAAATACGTGCGCCGGATCGAGGAGCTGATCGGGGCGCCGGTGGCCCTGCTGTCGACCAGCCCCGAGCGGGACGACACCATCATGATGCGCGATCCCTTCCTCGGCTAAGCCGGAACGCCAGCGTTCAAGGCAATTTAACCCCGCGCGGTCATAGGGTGGCGGACCTGAGGGAGGTTCGTGCGTGTTCGCAATTGATCGTCGTATCCTGGCCCGGATCGAACCGGTGACGAAGCGGGTCCTGATCGTGGATCCGAACCCTCACGCCGCGCGTCTGCTCAACGACATCGTCAAGGCGCTCGGCGCCCGCGACATCATCATCGAGGTCGACGAAGAGCGGGCGATGAAGGCCGCCGCTGCGCTGGAACCCGGGATCGTCTTCACCGAACGCACCGGCCCGGGCCTGGCCGGTGAAAGCTTGTCCCGCCGCATCCGCCGCTCCGATATGGACTGTCGGCGCGCGCCCATCATCATGGTGACGGCCGAGGCCACGGCCACGACCATCCTCGGCGCTCGCGACGCCGGCGTGCACGAATTCCTGCGCAAGCCCTTCACCAGCGGCGATCTGTTCAAACGGGTCGAGAACGTGGCCCTGAAGCCGCGCGACTGGATCGAGGCCGTCGGCTACGTCGGTCCTGACCGCCGCCGCTTCAACTCGGGCGAATACACCGGTCCGGCCAAGCGCAGGGGGGACCGCGCCGCCAGCGGCGCCGCCGCCGTTGAGGCCGCCAAGGACCAGGCCATGCGCATCCTGGCCTCGGCCCTGGACCAGTTCGATCACGATCCGATGCAGGCCGTCCGCGCGATCCGCGAACAGGCCGCGACGCTGAAGACCATCGCGATGAAGGTTTCGGACACACGGTTGGTGGTCGCCGTCGGCGCGCTGGAAGTCAGCTTGGCCTCGGGGCCTGGCACCAAGGAAACGTTGTCAGCCCCCATCGGCGCCCTGCTGGCCATGCATCAGGCCCAGCCCATGAAAAAGGCGGGCTGAAAACAGCCCGCCTTCGTTTCTTTCCTTTGGCGCTAACGCTCGCGACGCAGTCGCTCGCTGCGTGAGCGACCTTATGCGTTGACCAGGTTCCGCTCTTCGGCGGCGGCGCGCATGGCCTTCTGCAGCTTCTCGAACGCCCGCACCTCGATCTGGCGCACGCGCTCGCGGCTGACGCCGTACTGGCCGGCGAGTTCTTCCAGCGTGACCGGATCGTCCTTCAGGCGACGCTCGGTCAGGATGTGCTTCTCGCGGTCGGTCAACTCCTGCATGGCTTCCTGCAGAAGGCCCATGCGGAGCGACTTTTCCTCGCTCTCGGCCAGCGCCGTCTCCTGCGAAACGGCGGTGTCGTCGGCCAGCCAGTCCTGCCATTCGCTCTCGCCGTCGGCGCGGAGCGGCGCGTTCAGCGAGGCGTCGCCGCCGAGACGGCGGTTCATGCTGATGACGTCCTCGTTGGTCACGCCCAGCTTGGTGGCGATGGCCTCGACGTGCTCAGGGCGCAGGTCGCCTTCCTCGAAGGCCGAGATCTGGCTCTTGGCCTTGCGCAGGTTGAAGAAGAGCTTCTTCTGCGCCGCGGTGGTGCCCATCTTCACGAGCGACCAGCTGCGCAGGATGTATTCCTGGATCGAGGCGCGGATCCACCACATGGCGTAGGTCGCCAGACGGAAGCCCTTGTCCGGATCGAATTTCTTGACGGCCTGCATCAGGCCGACGTTGCCCTCGGAGATCACTTCGCCGATCGGCAGGCCGTAGCCGCGATACCCCATGGCGATCTTGGCCACGAGACGAAGGTGCGAGGTTACGAGGCGGTGGGCGGCTTCGGGGTCCTGATGCTCGGTCCAGCGCTTGGCCAGCATGAACTCTTCGTCCTTGGCCAGCATCGGAAACTTGCGGATTTCCGTGAGATAGCGCGACAGCCCCTGTTCAGGCGACATTACCGCGAGAGATTTAGCGACAGCCATGTGGTCCCTCCGACCGAAACTATGAGCGGGTCCATCGGAAACGGCCACCGAATGTGCGCCGCCGCCTCACCCCTCAACTGATGAAGTAGGGACGGGTTTCCGTCTTTGTCAGAGGCGGATCGTCACACGAAAGCGTGACCGTTGCCCGGGCGCCACTACGCCAGTCGAGGGAGCTTATAACCGATAGTCCGTCCTTAATCAAGACTGACTATTCAGAGGCCTAGAATCTGGCGGTAGGTCGGGTGGACGACGTCCGCGTGTTCCGGGTGTTTCTGGAAATAGGCCGAGAAGAACGGACAGACGGGCAGGATCAGAAGGCCGCGCGCGCGGGCGTCCTCGATCACGTACTTGGCCAGGCGGCTTGCGATGCCGCGGCCCTCCAGCTTCACGGGCACCAGGGTCTCGGTGATCATCAGATTTGGCGGCGACAGGTTGTAGGTCACCACGGCGATCTCGCCCTCGACCGGCAGTTCGTAGCGTTTGGCGTCGGCGTTATCGCGGATGTCAGGGTCGGCCATGGGAGTGTCCTTCAAAGCTCTGACAGCAGGGCCTCGAGCCGCTGCATGTCAGGAGGGGGAGGGGTTTCGAACCGCAGGGTTTCGCCCGTCACTGGATGGACGAACCCCAGGACGGCGGCGTGCAGGGCTTGTCGTGTCAGCCCGGCCTCGGCGATGGCCGCCCGAACGGGCGCCGCCGGGCTGCCGGAGCCGTAGGTCGCGTCACCCAGGATGGGAGAGCCTTTCGAGGCCAGATGCACCCGGATCTGATGGGTGCGGCCGGTATGAAGGGTGCAGGCGACCCGGGCGGCTAGGAAGGGCCCGGTCTGACGCAGCCCCTTTCCGCGCAAGACCAGATGCTCCCCGAAAACTTTTTGGACGGCGTAATCTGTGATGGCTTCTCGTCCACCAGACGTCAGCACAGCCATTTTCTTTCGATCCCCGTGCGAGCGACCGATCTGGGTCTGGATGCGACCTTCCCGCGGCATCGGAATCCCCCGCGTCAGGGCGATGTAGGTGCGTTCGATATCGTGCGTCGCGAACAGGGCCGAGAGGCCCGCGTGCGCCCGGTCGGTCTTGGCCGCGACCATCACGCCCGAGGTGTCCTTGTCCAGCCGGTGGACGATGCCCGGCCGGGCCACGCCGCCGATCCCGGACAGGCTGTCGCCGCAGTGGGCCAGCAGGGCGTTGACCAGCGTGCCGGTCTCGCTGCCCGGCGCCGGATGGGCGGCCATGCCCGCCGGCTTATCGATGACGATGAGGTCCGCGTCCTCGTAAAGCACGGTCAGCGGAATGGCCTCGGGCTGCGGCGTGGCCGGCGCCACGGGCGGCAGGATGACGACGTACTGACCCGCCCGCGCCTTGGCCGAGCCGCTGGTGAGAGTTTCGCCCTCGAAGCTGATCGCGCCCTCGGCCAGCAGCGCCTGCAGACGGGCGCGCGAAAGGGTGGGGAAGACATCCGCCAGCGCCTTGTCCAGACGCACGCCCGGCGTCTCGATGCGGGCCTCCAGCACCGTCGTCTCGTCGTCTTCCGTCAGCAGGGGTTCGTCGGACACCAGGCGCTCCGCCGCCGGACGGCGGTTCCGTCCGTCTAGCATGCTCTGGATAGTCGGCGTCAAACGGGGGACTTGGTCAAAGCTTAACCATAAGTTATCCTCCGGCCGTCTTCGGGGGAGGGGTCCCATGCGTACCGTTCTGTTGAGCATCGGCCTGATTGTCGCCACCACGCTGCTGGGCAGCTGCGCGACAATGAGCGCCGAAGAATGCGTGGCCGGCGACTGGAGCGGCAAGGGTTTCTCGGACGGCGCGGCGGGCTATGCCCAAAGCCGTCTGGGCGAGCATGCCGCAGCCTGCACCAAGCACGGGATCACGCCCGACGACGACGCCTACCGCGCCGGTTGGGCCCAAGGCGTGCTGCGCTACTGCACCCCGCCGAACGGCTTCGCGCAGGGCCGCAACGGCTCCGCCTACAACGGGGTCTGCCCGGCCAATCTCGAGGATGACTTCCTGCCCGCCTATCAGGACGGCCAGCTGGTCTATGCTTCGGAGCAGGCCATCTCCAATGCGCGCAGCAGCGTCGATAGTCTGGGCGGGCGGCTGGAAGAGCTGGACGACAAGCTCGCGTCCAAACAGCGCGAGCTGCGCGGCGAAGGGCTGACGGACGACCAGCGCGACCAGCTCCGCAACCGCATCCAGGAAATCCGCCGCGAGCGCGAGGATACCGAACGCAACTGGCGCCGCGCGCAGCGCGACCTCGACGACGCGGAGCGCAATGCGCGCGACGTCCGCTATCGTCTGCAGCGCCACTACGGCGCCTGGTGAATCCGGCGGGCGGGCGTCACGCGCCCGCCCTGCCGACAGGCGGTCAGGCCGCCTTCTTTTCCAGCTTGGCGTCCCACTGACCCAGCGAGGCCAGGCCGTTCATGCGGGCGCGGTGGTGGAAGGCCGCCTGGGCCTTGGCGACGTTCTCGGCCTTGCCCGACCAGGCGCGCTGCGGCGCGGCCTGCAGGGCGCGGCCGTACGAGAAGGTCATCTTCCACGGGAAGCCGCCGATGCGGTTCATGGCGTCCAGGTGAGCCGTGGCCTGTTCGTCCGTCTGGCCGCCCGACAGATAGGCGATGCCCGGCACGGCCGACGGCACGGTGGCCTTCAGGGCGGCGATGGTGCGCTCGGCGACTTCCTCGACCGTCGCCTGACGCAGGCTGCCCTTGCCCGAGATGACCATGTTCGGCTTCAGGATGATGCCTTCCAGCGCCACGCGCTGCTCGGCCAGTTCGTTGAAGACGGTCTGCAGCACCTGACGGGTGACCTCGTCGCAGCGCGCGATGTCGTGCGAACCGTCCATCAGCACTTCCGGCTCGACGATCGGCACGATCTGCTCCTGCTGGCAGATGCGGGCGTAGCGGGCCAGGGCGTGGGCGTTGGTCTTGATCGCGCCCCAGGTCGGGATGCCGTCGGCGATGTCGATGACGCCGCGCCACTTGGCGAAGCGGGCGCCGCGCTCGTAGTGGGCGCGCAGGCGCTTGGACAGGCCGTCCAGGCCCTTGGTCGCCGTCTCGCCCGGGAAGCCGGCCATCTTGGAGGCGCCCTTGTCGACCTTGATGCCCGGGATCGAGCCGGCGGCCGAGATCAGGTCGACCAGCGGCGTGCCGTCCTTGGCGTCCTGGTACAGGGTTTCCTCGAACAGGATCACGCCCGAGATGTGCTCGCGCATCGTCTGCTCTGAGCGGAACATCAGCTCGCGATAGTCGCGGCGATTCTCTTCGGTGTTCTCGACGCCGATCGCGTCAAAGCGCTTCTTGATCGTGCCCGTGGATTCGTCAGCCGCCAGAATGCCCTTGCCGGGCGCGACCATGGCCTCGGCCACGAGGTTGAGAGCCGCCAGATCCATCGGATTTCCCCTGAGTTGATGATTTGCGTGGCGGTCTAGCGCCGAACGCGGACGAAGTCATCACGCCTTGTTACAGGCGCGGGGCTCAGCGGCCCTTGAACAACGGTGTCCTTACTGGGCCTGCAGCGCCTCGACGCCGGGCAGGGGTTTGCCTTCCATCCATTCCAGGAAGGCGCCGCCGGCTGTGGAGACGAAGGTCATGTCGTCCGCCACGCCCGCATGGTGCAGCGCCGCGACCGTGTCGCCGCCGCCGGCCACCGCCACCAGCGCACCGGCCTTGGCCAGTTCCGCCGCATGCTTCGCCGCGGCCACCGTGGCGGCGTCGAAGGGCGGCACCTCGAACACGCCCAGCGGGCCGTTCCAGATCAGGGTCTTGGAGGCGTCCATGGCGGCGATCAGGCGCGCCACGGTCTCGGGGCCGGCGTCCAGGATCTTGTCGTCGGCGGACAGAGCCTCGCCCGCCTTGACGGTCCGCGTCGCGGCGCCCGGCTTGACCTCGGTCGCCACCACCACATCGACGGGCAGCAGCAGTTCACAGCCCTTGGCCTTCGCCGTCTCCATGATGGCGCGGGCGGTGTCGGCCATGTCCTTCTCGGCCAGCGAGCCGCCGATATCCACGCCCTGCGCATACAGGAAGGTGTTGGCCATGCCGCCGCCGATGGCCAGGCGGTCCAGCTTGGCGACCAGGTTCTGCAGCAGGTCCAGCTTGGTCGAGACCTTGGCCCCGCCCACGATCCCGATCACCGGCTTGACCGGATTGCCCAGCGCCTTGTCCAGCGCATCCAGCTCACGGCGCATCGACTCGCCCGCATAGGCCGGCAGCAGGCGCGCCAGTCCCTCGGTCGAGGCGTGGGCGCGGTGCGCGGCGGAGAAGGCGTCGTTGACGTAGACGTCGGCCAGCTCGGCCAGCTGCTTGGCGAAGGCCGGATCGTTCTTTTCCTCGCCCGCATGGAAGCGAACATTCTCCAGCAACACCACGCCGCCCGCATCCAGGTCGGCGATGGCGGCCTTGGCGTCCTCGCCGACGCAGTCATTGGCGAAACGGACGGGCGCGCCCAGCAGCTGCTCCAGGTCGTCGACGACCGGCTGCAGGCTCATCGACGGCACGCGCTGGCCCTTGGGCCGATCGAAGTGGGCCAGCAGGGCCACCTTGGCGCCCGCGTCGCGCAGCTTGTTTATCGTCGGCAGGGCTACGCGCAGGCGGGTGTCCTCGGTGACCTTCCCGGCCTCCATCGGCACATTGAAGTCCACGCGAACCAGCGCGGTCTTGCCGGCGAGGGAGCCTGCGTCGTCGAGAGTGCGGAAGGTCATGGCAGGCATCCGGTTACATCTGGCTCCACGCCCAGATGACGTAGACGAAAAAGACGGTGACGAAGGTGAGCATCAGTAGCAGGCCGCCGACAAGAATGCTCAGCAGAGGCCTTGGAGGACGAACCGATCCGCCCCGCCGCCAGAGGATGATCACCCAACCGGCGGAAAGCAGCCAGAAGATCGGGATGAGGCGGAGGAAGAGGTTCCACAGGCCGCCGGAGGTCAGCAGGTTTCCCTGCGACAACCCTTGGCCAATGTAGTGGGGCAGGTCGAACGCGGTCGGGCCACAGTACAGAGCCAGTGGCGCTGACAGAACCAGAAGGACCGTCAGCGCCCACTTCATTCTAGAGGAACTTCGCCATCACCAGCGCGGTGTCGGCCATCCGCGTCGCGAAGCCCCACTCGTTGTCGTACCAGCTGAGGACGCGGGCCAGCTTGCCGTCGACGACCTGGGTCTGCGGCAGGGCGGCGGTCGAGGACGCCGCGATGTGGTTCAGGTCCGACGAGACCAGCGGGTCGGTCGTCGTGAACAGCACGCCCTTCATCGGGCCATCGGCGGCGGCCTGCAGGGCGGCGTTGATCTCGGCGACGGTCACTTCACGACCGGCGACGACCTTCAGATCGACGACCGAGACGTTCGGGGTCGGGACGCGGATCGACGAGCCGTCCAGCTTGCCCTTCAGTTCCGGCAGGACCAGGCCCAGGGCCTTGGCGGCGCCCGTCGAGGTCGGGATCATCGACAGGGCGGCGGCGCGGCCGCGGTACAGGTCCTTGTGCATCGTATCCAGCGTCGGCTGGTCGCCGGTGTAGGCGTGGATGGTGGTCATGTAGCCGCGCTCGATGCCGAACAGGTCGTACAGCACCTTGGCCACCGGTGCCAGGGCGTTGGTGGTGCACGAGCCGTTCGAGACGATGATGTCGTCGGCGGTCAGGGTCTCGTGGTTGACCTTGTAGACGATGGTCTTGTCGGCGTTCTCGCCCGGGGCCGAGATCAGCACGCGCTTGGCGCCGGCCTTCAGGTGGGCCTCGGCCTTGTCACGGGCGGTGAAGATGCCGGTGCACTCGAACGCGATGTCGACGTTCAGTTCCTTGTGCGGCAGGTTCGCGGGATCGCGCTCGGCGGTCACCTTGATCTTGCCCAGGCCCACGTCGATCCAATCGTCGCCGTGCTCGACCGTGCCGGGGAAGCGGCCGTGGACCGAGTCGTACTTCAGCAGGTGGGCGTTGGTGGACACCGGGCCCAGATCGTTGATCGCCACCACTTCGATGTCGCGACGGCCGTGCTCGACGATCGAACGCAGGACGAGGCGGCCGATGCGGCCGAAACCATTGATGGCGACGCGGACGGTCATGGGCAGGGCTCCTTTGGAAGCGCGATGTTCAGGGTCGGCGCTTCAATGGAACCCCCGGGCCGGGGATTCAACCCCGCGACCGTAACAAGGCGTGATCAACTGTAACGCCGACCCTCAATCGGTACGGCGCGACCGGGGCCCCGGACCATTCGGGCTCAGCCCGTCGAAGGCCGTCACCCGCCCGCCCGCATCGCGGCTGAAGCGGTAGCGCCGCGAGGGATCGCCGACCACGGTGAAAGTGTCTCCGTCCAGCCGCCGCAGCAGAACCGGCGGACGCCGGCCGCGCGCGATGGCCACGCCGTCGCCGCTCACCGACACCGCGGCCTCGCCATAGGTCCCGGCATAGGGGGCCAGATCGCCCGGCGCGGTCGATGCCGTCAGCGCCTCTAGCGCCCAGGCGGCGTCGCGACGCCCGGCGTCGGCCGCGACGATTCGCTCCAGCGCCAGCGCCTGCGCGCGGTCCAGCGCTTCGTTCCACGGCGTGGCCTCGTCGGGCTGCACGCCGCTGCCTTCCCAGTTTCGGCCCGTAACGGGATTTCGGGGCGACCCTTGCGAGATGAAGACCGCGAACCCGCCGCCGACGAGAACCATGCCGCCCGGATTGGCCGCGCCGCCGGACGCCTCGCCGACGATCGTCGCGCGGCGGGCGCCCTGCAGGGTGTAGGGGAAGGCCTCGCCCGCCGATCCGGTCCGGGCGCTGATCAGCACATACAGCGGCACGTCCAGCCGGGGCGTCGGATAGAAGACCGTCGGCGCCTCGCTCTCCATACCCTCGCGGCTATGGAAGACGTTGTAGATCGGCGCGTTGGCCGGGGTGAAGGCGCTGGTCAGATAGCCGACCATCGACGGCGCGCCGCCGCCGTTGTCGCGCAGATCGAAGATGACCGCGTCCGTATCCGCCACGAAGGCCAGGGCCGCGTCCGCCGCCTTGCGCGCCGGATCGTCCGCATTGGAGAAGTCGATGTTCGAGAACTGGCGCAGGTCGATGTAGCCGATGTTGCCCGGCAGGATCTCGACCTTGCGGAAGCCATAGTGGGCGCGCGCCTCCGGGTTCGGGCCCCGCGCCACGGGCCTGGGCGCTGGCCCGCCCTCGCCCGGACGCGGGCGGGCGACGGGTGCGTCCGGATCGTAGGCGACGTTGAAATGCGCGTCGGCGGGCCGCAGGCGGGCGCTCAGCGCGGCGGCCAGGTCCGGTCCGTCCGTCAGGGCGTCGAAGGCGCCGGAGGCGGCGGCCTGTTCCAGATCGCCGGCGATCCGCTCGGCG
>NZ_JAHFPF010000020.1 GCF_023259385.1 Brevundimonas sp.
GAAGG
This sequence comes from Brevundimonas sp., assembly GCF_023259385.1. GTDB lineage: Bacteria > Pseudomonadota > Alphaproteobacteria > Caulobacterales > Caulobacteraceae > Brevundimonas. Next base: position 6 of record NZ_JAHFPF010000020.1, read on the forward strand.
CGCCGCCGCCGTGCGGGGCCGCGCCGCCGTAGGTGTCGACGATGATCTTGCGGCCGGTCAGGCCGGTGTCGCCGTCCGGCCCGCCGATCTCGAAGATGCCGGTCGGGTTGATGTGCCAGACGGTGTTCTCGTCGGTGAAGCCTTCGGGCAGCACCTCGAGGATCAGCGGCTTGACGAAGGCGGTCACCTCGGCGGCCCGGCCGACCGCATGCTGGGTCGACAGCACGATCGAGGCCGCGCGCAGGGGCTTGCCGTTCTCGTACTGGATGGTGACCTGCGACTTCGCATCAGGTTCCAGGAGCGTCCCGCCCGCGTGGCGGACCTCGGCCAGGCGCTTGAGGATGTTGTGGCTGTACTGGAGGGTGGCCGGCATCAACTCGGGCGTCTCGTTCGAGGCGTAGCCGAACATGATGCCCTGGTCGCCCGCGCCTTCGTCCTTGTTGCCGGCGGCGTCCACGCCCACGGCGATGTCGGCCGACTGGCCGTGCAGGTGGTTCTGGAACTCGAAGGTGTTCCAGTGGAACTGGTCCTGCTCATAGCCGATGTCGCGCACGGCGGCGCGCACCACGGCCTCGATCTCCTGCTCGATCCCCGGGGCCCATTGGCCGTCCACGCCCATGATGCCCCGGCCGCGGATTTCCCCGGCCAGCACGACCAGATTGGTGGTGGTCAGGGTCTCGCACGCCACCCGCGCTTCCGGATCCTTCGACAGGAACAGGTCCACCACGGAATCGGAAATGCGGTCGGCGACCTTGTCCGGGTGGCCCTCGGAAACGCTTTCCGAGGTGAACAGGAAGGATGAACGGGACAAGGCAGGCTCCTAGGGGGCGACCCGCCAAACATATAAAGCTATGTTTATATGTTCAAGTCGCGCTGCGTTGGGGGCGGCGCCAACGGGCCTCGGTGCTCACCGGCCGCTCCCCCGCCATCCAGCGTTCGACCACGCCGCCGGCGAGGCACAGGACCAGCAGGACGCCGATGCCCCAGCGGGACGCCACATCCATGCGGATGTGCTGCTCCTGCAGATCGGGCGTCAGGAACATCAGGCCATGGGCGATCATGGTCAGGCCGGCGAAGGCGGACGCGGCCAGCGTCCACCAGCGGTCCCGGCGCAGCGCCAGCCAGACCAGGGCCGCGAACAGGGCCAGGTCGACGAGCGCCTCGCCGAGGCGGAAATCCTTGAGGGTGAGGGTCTGGAACATGAAGCTGGCCAGGAAGGCGAACACGAACACGGCCACGCCGGTCCGCTCGGTATGCCCTCCACGCATCCACGCCCAGGCGAAGACGCCCAGGCTGAGCAGCAGGTAGAAGAGTTGAAAGGGCGCCATGGCTCCTCCAGCGGCGGAGCCCGCGCCGGCCTTAGGGGGCCGGGGCGCGGGCGGCGCCTTGCATGACGGTTTCGTCGATGGTCAGGACCTGACGCTGGTAGGCGACGACGCTGTCGGCGATCGCCCGCATCATCACCGCCGCCAGGACCAGCATCACGACGATGATCAGGACGCGGACGCCCCAGTTGCGGGGCGGGGGCCGGTACCCGAGCCGGGGTTCTGCGCGCCCACCTGGGCCATCACCCAGCCCGCGCTCAACACCTGCTGCAAGAGCTCCCGCGGGTTCGAGCGTTCCGCGTCCGCGGCCAGCCCACGCATCAGATGCGCGCGCACCGGGTCGTTCTTCCCGAGCGAGCTGAAGCCCTCCAGCGCGGCTTCCAGATCCTCCCAGGTCCACTGGGGTAGGGGTTGTGTTTGAGAAACCATTGTCTGCCTCCCTGACGTGGAAGACAGAAGAGGGGGCGGAATCCGGAACGCCAATGGAGTCTTTCGTAGCCTCTGGTACGTTTCGTTCCAGAAGCGCCAAGGCCGCCTTGCGCCGGTTGACCCCCATGCGGCGGCAGGCCTCGTGCACGTGTTTCTTGACCGTGGCTTCCGAAAGATTCAGCCGAACGGCGATTTCCTTGTCGGTCAGAAAGGCCGTCAGTCTGAGGCACTGTTCCTGACGCGGGCTGAGATCTGCCGACATAGATCGCTCCGATACTGCGATCTTGCTAGGATGATCCGAACGGGGCGTCCAGACCGGCGCTCGCACAGGAGGCCGGTCTGTCGCCGTTCAACCGGGCCGCGTGTCAGTTCCGGCTGGGGAAGATGCCTTCCAGGGCGATCGAATAGTTGATCGCCAGCGTCGGCTGCAGGATCGAGATCGGCTGATTGCCGCCGTTCATGCCGCAGGTCTGCGGATGCAGCGCCACATTGGGGGCGGCCGGTGCGTAGATGTTCACCGTCACCGCGTCGCCGTTGCTCGGATCCGAACCGTTGGCGTCGGCGATGGACACGCCGGCGGTCGGCAGGTTCACGGTCGCGGCGGTGTTGTTCACCGAGATCGCGTGGTTGTGGGACGGCATGTTGTTGATGGTGATGCTCGTCGATTCCGTGCCGCTGACCTGACCGATGGTATAGGGCGACAGGCCGATGCCCTGGCCCATGCCGATCGGCAGGCGGCTCTGCAGGTTCGGCAGTTGGAACGTCGTCTGGCCGTTACCGCCGTAATTGGTGCCCAACAGGGCGAACAACGCCGAATTCTGCGAAATCGCGATCGTCTGGCCGTTGCACAGCGCCCATCCGCGCGGTGCGAAATTGAAGCCGAACGCCAGGATCGTCCCCATAAAAGCTTCCATAGAATCGCCCTCCCTTTATCGGGTTCGCGCAACGCGAAACCCCTTGCGGGCACAACCATGGCATAGGCTTTCAAAGGCGGCCAGACGCTATCGAACGTTGATATTGGTTCTCAGTCGGGCGGTCGCTTGTGCCGCCGCCGGCGGGAGATCGACGTCGAAACCCGCGGCGGCGAACAGGGCCAGGGAGGCCGTGTTCGAGGCGAAAATCAGCGCCGTGACATCCCGTCCCTTGGCCTGCGCCTCCTCCGCAACGGAGGCCAGAACCGCCGCGCCGACCCCGCGCCGGCGCCAGTCCGGGGCGGTGATGATCTCGACCACATGCAGGGCGCCGTCCAGCGGACCGGTCAGCAGGCTGCCGGCGCGGACTTCTCCGACCCAGGCCACGCGCCGTTCCAGATCCGGAAACCGCTGCGCCAGCATGGCGTCGCGGGACCGGACCTGCATGTCGATCAGCGGGCCGGGATCGAAGCCGCCCAGGGCTGCGATCAGATGCGCGCGCACCCATCCATCGACGACGTCCGCGTCGGCGGCCGTTTCCGGACGCAGCTCAACCAGTGGAGAGTTTTCGGACGATGCCATCCCTCTAGATTGCAGACCTCGCGCGAACATGCACCATGTGCGTCGCAGCCGGAGCTCCAGATGATCCCCTCGTCCCTCGTTATTTTGACCGCCCCCCTGTTCAGGGCCTTCGTCGGCCGGGACTGGCTGGTCGACACCCAGCCCGCGCCGGTCAAGATAAAGCTCGACGCCGTGGACGACCTGAAGGGCGGCATGCCCGGCGGCCGCGATCCCTTCATTCTGATCTTCAGCACGCCCTGGGACACCCTGCTGGTCGAGGGTCAGTATCTGATGCGCCCGGGCGATGACGCCGAGGCCGTCGAGGTTCACCTGATCCCGACGCAGACCGCCCCCGGGCCGCGCCGGCTGTACCACGCAGTCTTCAACTGAACCCTGGGGAAGCGCCGCCTGGGTGACCCGAACACCTGACCCCCGCATTGCGCATTCGACTCTGCTGGGGCGGTACAGGCCAGCATGCACAAGGCTTCTGGCCTGAACCGTCCATCCGGCCGCCCTCGCGACGAGACGCCATGGTCAGTTTTCGACGGCGAGGCCGGGGATGTATTGCGAAGCGATCTTGTCAGCAAATCTCTGGGGCCCAGCTCCCAAGAGGTTCGTCAGAACGATCACCGTAAGGTCATCCTCGGGGTAGATGAAGATCGCCGCGCGATCGCCGCCCGTGGGCGTGATCGCGGGATGTTCCGCGCGGCGGATGACCGGCCAGCCCAGTCCATAGCCATTGATGGTCCGGTTGAAGCCGCGATAGCTTCCGTCCGGCAGCTGCTGCGGGGTCCAGAGCTGTTCGAGGCCCCTTTCGCTGACGAGACGCCCCTTCTGCAGCGCGATAACCCATGCGGCCAGATCTGTGGCCGTGGCCTGAACGCCTGCGGTGGGATGCATGTAGGCGGGCCACGTCTCCTGGCGCGCCATCGGGGTCTCGCTGCGCTCGACGCCGACGGTTCTCATGTCCGTTATCTGCAGCGTCAAATAGGTATAGAGCGAGGCGAGCTCAGGCACGGTATCGGCGGTGTGTCCAAAGCGGGCCTGCTCCATGCCCGCCGCGTTGAACTGCCCCTCGCGAACGAAGTCGACGAAGGGCTCGCCCGAGAGCCTTTCGATGATCTTGCCCATCAGGGCATAGCCGGTCTGGTTGTAGGCATACTGCGTTCCGGGCGCATATCGCAGGGGCAGTTCCTGCACCCTTGCCCAGGCGGCATCGGGCTCGGCGCCGTCGATCAGTCGGGTATTGTCGTCAATGATCTCGGGCAGGCCGGACGTGTGCGTGAGGATCTGGCGGACAGTGATCTCATTCCACGAGGACGGAAGCCCTTCGAGATATTGCGTCACCGATGCATCGAGATCGAGTTTTCCGGCCTCGACGAGCTGCATGGCCGCCACGCCGGTGAAGGCCTTGCTGATCGAGTTGATGCCGAAAACAGTGCGGTCCGTCACAGGCGTCGCGGTCTCGAAGTCGGACTGGCCGTAAGCGCCCGTGAAGACGATTTCGCCGTTTTTCACGATCGCCAGCTGGAGCCCCGGAATACCGCGAGACGCCATCTCGCTTTGGACCAGGCGTTCAATCGCGGCGGCCGTGTTGTCCGCTTCCGCGCTCTGCGTTGTTTGGGCGTTTGCGCTATCGGCAAGACCGCCCATGACCGCGATCAGGCCGATTGCGGCGGAAATTCTGTTCAGCATTGTTCTGGCTATCCGGAGCTTAGGGGGTGTCGGCTGCGATCGTGGATCGGATGATCGACGCGCCTTTGCGATCACCAAGGCGGGAAGAACAGGCGCTGCGTTGGGCGCAACGGCGCGTTGACTGAGAGATGGACGGGTCATGGCGTCGGTTGACCCGGTCGCCGCACGGCCGTCCATCCCGGCTCGGTCAATGGTGCGCCTTGATCGGCGAACAGCAGTGCGTCCCGGTGAACTGTCGCCTCAAGGCGGCTGTCAGGTTTGGGGGCGGCAGCGCCACGCAGGTCGACTCCGGCCCGCCGCCGGCAAATACGTCAGCGGCGGTCGCCGCTGCGTTTCCCTTGAGCTGGATGTCCGGGGTCACAGCCTTCACGGCCGCAACGCGCTCAGCGCGGCCTGAACGGCCTCCCACTGGGCGCCCACGCAACTCCCAAGCTGAAGCGCCTTCCGGCCCATCCCGGCCCGGCTTCAAAGCTTGCACTGCTCAGGAAAGGTGGTGCCGCTTAGGTGACTCGAACACCTGACCCCCGCATTACGAATGCGATGCTCTACCAGCTGAGCTAAAGCGGCCTGCGACCGGTTCGGGGCGTTTCCGAACCGCGCGAGAGGCGCTCTTTATACGCGGGCCGCCGGATTGCCAAGCGCCAGCAGCACGGCGGCGTCGGTCGGTTCGCCCGCGGTGCGGATTTCGGCGAAACCGGCCGCCGCCAGAGGGGCCGCCGCGGCCGCCGAAATGGCCACCGCCAGCCGTCCCGCGCCGCCGTCACGGCCCAGGGCCCGGGCCACCGCCTTGGCCGCGCGAGGGGAGTGGGCCAGCACCGCTTCGAAATCCGCCGGCGCCTTGGCACGGGTCTCCGTCGCCTCATAGACCGGCAGGATCACGGTCTCGACCGCGCGGTTCAGCAGGGCGTCCAGATCCCCGGCCGGCTCGCGAGCGCCCGGCACCAGCACCCGTCCGGTTGCTTCACTCGCGATCAGCCAGGCCAGGTCCGCCAGGGCCCCCGAGGCCGAGGTCACGGTCGTGAACCCCGCCTGCCGCGCCCGCTCGGCGGTGACATCGCCCACGGCGAACACGGGCAGGGATCGGTCGGGGGTCAGGTCGGCGAACACGGCCACGCCGTTCGGGCTGGTGAAGGCCAGGGCTGTGATTCCGCTCAGGTCGGGGGCCGGCTGGATGATGGGGCGGACGGCCAGAACCGGCGCGATCAGGGGGGCGAAGCCGCGGGCGGCCAACCGCGCCGCCGTCCGGGATGCGCCCGGCTCGGTGCGGGTCACCCAGATGCGGCGGAGGCCGGTCAGGTCTCGATCCTCTGGTCGCCGCCGGCGGCGTGGACCTCGGCCCCCAGCCGCAGGCCCAGCGCACGGGCCTGGTCCTGCGCATCGGCGGCGTGGACGTCGCCGATCTCACCCGACCGCCGCCAGCGGACCGAGCCGTCCGGAGCCAGCATTTCGGTGGTCAGGCGCAGATGGCCTTCCCCGATCTCGGCATGGGCGCCGATCGCCGTGCGGCACGACCCTTCCAGCGCCGTCATCGCCCCGCGTTCGGCGGCCACGGCCAGGGCGGTCATGGGGTGGTTGAGGGCGGCCACCCAGGCTGCGCTTTCGCCCTCGCGCGTCTGCAGCGCCAGCGCGCCCTGGCCCGGCGCGGGCAGAAAGGCGTCCAGCGACAGCCGCTCGCGGATCACGTCCTCGAAGCCCAGCCGGTTCAGCCCCGACACGGCCAGCAGAATGGCTTCGAACTCGCCTTCCGCCAGCTTGCGCAGCCGGGTGTCGACATTGCCGCGCAGCATTTCGATCTTCAGGTCCGGCCGCAGCGCCAGCGCCTGCGCCTGACGCCGCAGCGAGGCCGTGCCCAGCCGGGCGCCCACGGGAAGGCTGTCGAAGCTCGCGAAGTCGCTGACGAAGGCGTCGCGCGGGTCCTCGCGTTCAGGGACGGCGGCGATGCACAGGCCGCGCGGCTGTTCGGCGGGCACGTCCTTCATGGAATGGACGGCCACATCGACCCGGCCCTCCAGCAGGGCCTCCTCGATCTCCTTGGTGAACAGCGCCTTGCCGCCGATCTCCAGCAGGCGGCGGTCCTGCACCCGGTCGCCGGTGGTGAGGATCTCGACCAGCGGCACGGCCTCGGCCAGATCGGCGTCGGCCACCCCCATGGCCCGGCCTATGGCGCGCTGCATCATGCCCGACTGGGTGAGCGCCAGCTTGGATCGCCGGGTGCCGATGCGGATGGGAAAGGTCATGAGGCGTTGCGCGGGTCCGGCGGGGTCGCTACCTCGACCCCATGATGATGGCCGCCGACTATAGCAGCGAAAAGGGCCGGGCAACCGAAGCGCCCGACGCTGACCTGGTGGTGCTGGGTCTGGAGACCAGCTGCGACGAGACCGCGGCCTCGGTGGTGCGGCTGACCGGGGACGGCGCGGCCACGGTCCTGTCGTCGATCGTGCACAGCCAGATCGACGACCATGCGGCCTTCGGCGGCGTCGTGCCCGAGATCGCGGCGCGCAGCCATGTCGAGATGATCGACGGCGTCGCGCGTCGCGCGATGGCCGAGGCCGGGCTGGACTACGGCCAGCTGAACGGCGTCGCCGCCACGGCCGGGCCGGGCCTGGTCGGCGGAGTCATGGTGGGCCTGAGCTACGGCAAGGCCGTGGCCCTGGCCCGCGACCTGCCGCTGATCGCGGTCAACCATCTGGAGGGTCATGCCGTCTCCGCCCGGCTGGGCGAACCGGTGGCCTATCCCTTCCTGCTGCTGCTGGTCTCGGGCGGCCACTGCCAGCTGCTGGAGGTGCGCGGCGTCGGCGACATGACCCGGCTGGGCACGACCATCGACGATGCGGCGGGCGAGGCCTTCGACAAGATCGCGAAAGCGCTGGGGCTCGGCTACCCCGGTGGTCCGGCGCTGGAGAAATTGGCCGAGAGCGGCGACGGCGCCCGCTTCGATCTGCCGCGCGCCCTGCTGGGCCGCAAGGACTGCGATTTCTCCTTCTCGGGCCTGAAGACCGCCGCCTCGCGCCTGGCCGCGACCTGCGAGACCGACCAGGACAAGGCCGACCTCGCCGACGCCGTCCAGACCGCCATCGCCCGCCAGCTCGCCGAGCGCTCGGACCGGGCGCTGAAGGACTATGCGGACCTGCATGAACACCGCCTGTTCGTCGTCGCGGGCGGGGTGGCGGCCAACAGCACGATCCGGTCCACGCTCGAAGCGGTGGCGGCGAAGAACGGATTCGCCTTCCTCGCTCCGCCCATGGCCTACTGCACCGACAACGCGGCCATGATCGCCCTCGCCGGCGCGGAACGGCTGCGGAAGGGGCTGACCTCGGACATCGACACCGCCGCCCGGCCGCGCTGGCCGCTGGACGAACAGAAGGCCCTCGCCGATCCGGCCCACAAGCCGGGCCGCAAGGGCGCGAAGGCCTAGTTCAGGGCCAGCGTAGGAGCTTCGGTGCCCTTCAGCGCCGGGGCGTAGAGCACATAGCCCGCGCCGACCCGCGTCAGGGCGATATAGCCGCGCCCTTCCTCGGTGCTGTCGGGGCGGAGCAGGATCGAGAAGCCGGCACCGGGCGTCGCGAGGGTCACGCCCGCGCCGTCCAATTCGGTCCCCTCGCTTTCCGGGCTCCGGTCGCTCCGCGCGACCCCGGGATCTGCGAACTCGAACCGCCCCGTCGGCGCCGTCAGCCGATAGCGGGCCGAGACCCCTTCAGGGGTCGGCGTCAGGGTCACATTTTGGCTGAGAGCCGGCGGCGCAAGGACGGCCATGACGCAGGCGGCCATGGCGCCCAGTCCCGTTGCATGACGTTTCCGCATCCTGATCCCTTGCGCCCGCCTGTCCATTCGCCAGATCTGGCAGGGCGCGGGGGACCGGGCAAATGAAGCTTTGGCCATCCGGAACGCGGTCGCGGCTTGGCAATTGGAGACCTCTCGTCCCATAGAGGGCGTTGAATACATACGGTGGGCTTTATGGAATTTCGCACCGCAGGGGTGATCGGCGCCGGCGCCTGGGGCACCGCCCTGGCCCAGGTCGCGGGTTGGGCCGGGCTGGACGTGTTGCTGCAGGCGCGCGAACCGGACGTGGTCGAGAGCATCCACGAGCGCCGGATCAACGAGGCCTTCCTGCCGGGCGTGACCCTGGACGACCATATCTCCGTCACGACCGAACTGGCCGACCTGTCGTCCTGCGACGTCATTCTCGCCGTGCCGCCCGCCCAGCACATGCGTTCGACCCTGGCCGCCTTCGCCGCCCACCATCGGCCCGGCGTGCCGATCGTGCTCTGCTCCAAGGGCATCGAGCGCGGCTCGCTGAAGTTGATGACCGACGTTCTGGCCGAGACCATTCCCGCCGCGCCGGCCGCCGTCCTTTCGGGCCCCAGCTTCGCGGGCGAGGTCGCGCGCGGCCTGCCCAGCGCCGTCACCCTGGCCTGCGCCGACGAGGCGCTTGGCGAGGAGCTGATGCTGACCCTGTCGGCCCCGGGCTTCCGCCCCTATCTGGCGACCGACCTGATCGGCGCCGAGGTCGGCGGAGCGATCAAGAACGTGCTGGCCATCGCCTGCGGCATGAGCGAGGGCAAGGGGCTGGGCCGCAGCGCCCACGCCGCCATCATCACCAGGGGCTTCGCCGAGATGACCCGCCTGGGCGTGGCGCTGGGCGGGCAGGCCGAGACGGTCGCGGGCCTGTGCGGCCTCGGGGACCTGGTCCTGACCTGCTCCAGCCCGCAGTCGCGCAACATGAGCCTGGGCCTCGCCCTGGGGCAGGGCCAGACCGTGGAACAGGCGATGGCCGGCAAGCGGTCGGTCGCCGAGGGCTATGAGTCGGCACCCGCCGTGCGCGAACTGGCGACGAAGATGGGCGTCGACATGCCCATTTCACTCGCCGTCGCCGCCCTGCTGAACGGTGAGACCACGGTGGACGAGGTCATCGACAACCTGCTGTCCCGTCCGCTCAAGGTCGAGCGCGACTAGTGACGGACGCTTCCCAAGCCGAACGCAAGCGTGTCTGGACGACGCCCGCCAACGTCGCCCTCTGCGCTGAGGCCGACATCGCCGACCCGGGCTCGCGCGCCTTTGTGCTGCAGATCGGCGAGGCCTTTTTCCATGGCTTCGTGGTGCGCAAGGACGGCCAGGTCGCGGGCTATGTCGACCGTTGTCCCCACCAGGGTTTCCCGCTGGCGATCGAGCTGGATCGCTATCTGACGCCGGACGGCTCCCTGATCCTGTGCGGCTGGCACGGGGCGGTGTTCGAGCCCCTGACCGGCGAATGCACCGGCGGTCCGTGCGCGGGCGGGCGGCTGACGCCGTGGCCGGTTCAGGCGACGAACGGGATCATCCGGACGGCCTAGGCGCGCAGCAGGTACAGGCCGAAGCCGATAAACGGCCGGCCGAACTCCAGCACCATCTTCACCCGATCGGCGGCGGCCTGCACGGTCGCGGCCTCGGGCGCGTCCGGATGGGCCGCCAGCCAGTCTCGCGCCGCCGTGTCGGCCGCCGCCGCATAGGCGTCGAACACGGCCTGCGGCGAGATTTCGGACCAGACTGTCTCGAACCCGGCCGCCTGGGCTGCGTGTTTCCAGCCTGCATCATCCGTGTACTGATTGGTTGCCTCCGCGATCTGGCGCAACGGCGCAGGCGGTTCGGCGATCCACGCCAGATCGCCCCATAGCAGCCATCCGCCGGGCTTGAGCCGGGACTTCAGGAAGGCGAAGCCGGCCTCGGGCGTCGGCTGGCCTTCGCCGTTGACGTTGGTGGTTCCCAGGGCGGTGATCAGGTCGAGCGGGGGCAGGTTCGCCAGCACATCCGCCGCCGCGCCGACGGCCAGATGGACCCGGTCATCCAGCTCGGCGGCGGCGATCCGCTCCCGCGCCAGACCGGCCATCACCGGGTCATACTCGATCGCCGTGACGTCCAGACCGAAGGCCTGCGCCATTCGGATCGCCACTCCGGCGTTCCCGGTCCCGACGTCGGCCGCCGAGGCGCCGGGCGACAGTCCGGCCCGAGCCAATGCGCCCTCGACGGACGCCATGGTCACGCCGTTGCAGACCTCCAGCGCCTCATAGGCGATGCGATTGTAGCTGGTGCTCATCAGGCCGTTGTGTCGCGGAGAAGGGGGGCGGGCAAGCGCTCACTTTCTGGCGCAAACGAAGTACTTTACATTTCAAAGTTAGTCATCTACACCGGCTTCATCGCAACCGGACTTCCTCCCCATGACCGCCGCCGTCCTCGCCCCGTCCCCCGATCAGGTTTCGCCGACGCTCGCCGTCGCCGCCGGGCGCGTGCTGGCCCTCGCCGGGACCGCCTTCGGCCTGGCCAACCTGTTCCAGTACGGCGTCCAGAGCGGCCTGCTGCATCTTCACCCCGCGGTCCTTTCGCTGAGCTGGCCGATCACGGTGGGCGTGTTCCTGTTCGCCCTGGCCCGCCTGCGCCGCATCGGCGGGGACAACGGGCGCCGGGCCGCCGTCTGGTCCCGTTTCGGCATCGCCGCCATGATCGGCGCGGCCCTGATCCTGCTGGCCGTCTCCTTCGTCCGGCAGGAGTTCACCACCATGTTCTGGATGACGCCCATCGGCATCGGCCTCTACGCCGTCGCCTGGACCACGGCCGCCGTTCGCGGCCGCCGCGGCTGGATGATGGCCCCGGCGCTCGGCGCCGTCTGCGCTGTCGGCGGCGCGGTCTCGGTACTGGGAACGCCCCAGCAGTATCTCGTCTACGCCGTCGCTCTGTTCGCCTTCGTCCTCATCCCCGGCGCCTGGCTGGCGTCCGGCCGCAAGGCCTGAAAGAAATGACCCTCATGACCGACTCAGACAACGCCCCCGCCGACATCGCCTGGCTGCGCCAGCTGGCTGAGGAGAACGGGACCGGCCCGATGCGCGGGGCCTCGATCCTGCTGGCCGCCGGCCTGATCTACGGCGTCACCAGCCTGGTTCACTGGGCCCATATGACCGGGCTGATCCTGCCGCAGTACGCCGCCGCCGGGATCGAGTGGCTTATCGCCACCGGCGTCTTCCTCGTGGTCTGCTTCACCATCAGCATCCGTCTGCACCGGGCCGGGGGCGTCCGCACCGGCGCCCAGCGCGCCATCGGCACGGTCTGGTCGGCGGTCGGCTGGGGCATCTTCGCCCTCTTCGCCTCCATGACCATGGTCAGCGTCCGCCTGGGGGCGGATCAGAACGGGATGATCTTCTGGCTGGTGCCGTCGATCGTCATGGTCTTCTACGGCATGGGCTGGGCCGTCACGGCCGCCATGCTGAAGTCCCGCCCGCTGCTGGTGCTGGCGGTCGGCTCCTTCCTGTCCGCCCCGCTGATGGGCCTCTTCGCCGGTTCGGCCGCGATCTATCTCGCCTACGCCGCCGCCCTGTTCCTGCTGATGGCCCTGCCGGGCTTCCTGCTGATGCGCCAGTCGAAGTCGGCCTGATCCATGGCTGACGAGTTCGACATCAACCGGATCGACGACGTCATCCATGGACGGGTCCGGCTGGGCATCATGGCGGTGTTGGCCGGGGTCGACAGTGCCGACTTCAACACCCTGAAGACCCGGCTGCAGACGACGGACGGCAATCTGTCCGTCCACCTGCGAAAGCTTGAGGACGCCGGCTTCGTCGCGGTCAACAAACGGTTCGAGGGGCGCAAGCCCCTGACCGAAGCCTCGATGACGCCCGCCGGACGCAAGGCCTTCGTGGCCTATCTCGACACCATGCAGGGCCTTGTCGGGAAGGCGTGACGCGACCCGTGTCAGGGGCTAGACGGGACGGATGACGGACCGCATCCACCGCTTCGACGCCCTCGACAATTTCCGGGACTATGGCGACTACGACACCGCCGCGGGCCGCCGGATCGCCACCGGCCGCCTGTTCCGCTCGGCCCATCAGGCGCGGGTCTCGGACGCGGACCTGGAGCGGCTGGGCGGTCTCGGCATCGGCACGATCGTCGATCTACGCCGCCCCGGCGAGCGCCGGGACCAGCCCTCGAAGCGGCCGGCCGGCTGGACCGGTCAGGTGCTGGACAGCGATCTCGGTCCCGACGGCGAGGCCCCGCACATCACCTTCCTGAAGACCTCGGACCTGACGATTGATGCGGGCCGGACCTTCATGACCGGCGTCTACCGCACCCTGCCGTACGAGCCCGCCCACCTGGACCTGTTCGCCCGCTATTTCAGGGCGCTCGGCGAGGGTGACGGCGCGGTCCTGATCCACTGCGCGGCGGGCAAGGATCGCACCGGCACGCTGGCGGCCCTGACCCACCATCTGCTCGGCGTCCATCACGACGACCTGATCGCCGACTACATGCTGACCAACACCGCCGTGGATCTGGAAGGCATGGCCCCCAAGGTGGCGCGCCAGCTGGAGAAGGTGACGGGCCGGGCTCCCGCCCATGACGCCGTCATCGCCTTCCTCGGCGTCGAGCCGGTCTATCTGGAGACCGCCTTCGCCGGGATCGAAGACCGGCACGGTTCGCTCGACGCCTATCTGGAACAGGCGCTGGGCGTGGATTCGGCCCTGCGCGACCGTATCGGCGAGCGGCTGTCGGCGTGACCTTCCGGGCCGTCGAGCGGCGACCCCTGCCGTGGCGCGAGCCCCTCGCCGCCGCCGCCGGACTGCGCCATCGCGATGGGGCGCTGGCCCTGCTGTCCGACGGCGGGCCGTTGGGGCGTTGGTCCTTCGTCGCCGCCGATCCGGACCGGGTGGTGATCGAACCGGTCGAAACCGGGCTGGACCGTCTGCGTGATCCGGACTTCGCCGACGGCGCGGTCGGCTTGCTGGCCTATGACGCCGGGGCCCGGCCGGCGACCGGGCCCCGCCCCTCGATCTGGCCCGACCTGATGCTGGCCCGCTATCCGTCGATGCTGGTCTTCGATCATCGGGACCGCACGGTCCTCGCCGTCGGGCGTGGCGCGGACGTCGAGGCCGCCAGGGCCGCCGCCGGGGTCGCCCAGGGCTGGTTCGCCGCCGCCGCCGAGCCGGTCACCCCGCCGCCGCCCGCCGCCCGTCTGAACCCCGAGGCCCCGTCCACCGCCTATGAGGCCGCGGTCGCCGCCGTCGTCGCCCGTATCGCCGCGGGGGACCTGTTCCAGGCCAATATCGCCCGGGCCTGGACCGGCGCGCTGCATTCCGACGCCGATCCGTTCGACGTGCTGTTGCGGCTGGCCGACCGCGCCTCGGCCTACGGCGCCTTCTGGCGGCTGGGCGATCGGGCGATCGTCTCCAACTCGCCGGAACTGTTCCTGACGCTGGACGGCGACCGCATCGAGACCCGGCCGATCAAGGGCACCCGTCCACGTGATCCGGACCCCGCCCGCGACGCCGCTCTCGCCGACGACCTGCAGGCCAGCGCCAAGGATCGGGCCGAGAACCTGATGATCGTCGATCTGATGCGTAACGACCTGGCCCGGGCGGCCGTGCCCGGCTCGGTCGCGGTGGAAAGGCTGTTCGAGGTCGAACGGCTGGCCACGGTGCATCACCTCGTCTCGACGGTGACGGCGCGGGCGCGACCGGGTGTCGGGCCCGCCGACCTGCTGGAGGCGACCTTCCCGCCCGGCTCCATCACCGGCGCGCCCAAGCATCAGGCCATGAAGGTCATCGCGGGCCACGAACCGCCGCGTGGTCCCTGGTGCGGCAGTCTGTTCCACATCGCGGACGGACGGATGACGGCCTCGGTGCTGATCCGCACCGCGGCGTTCGAGCGGATGTCGGGAAAGTGGCGGTTCCGCACCCTGGCCGGGGCGGGCATCGTCGCCGACAGCGATCCCGCCGCCGAACTGGCCGAGACCGAAGCCAAGATCCGCGCCCTGCGCGAGGCTCTGACGGGCGACTAGCAGTCCGAGCAGAGCGTCTTGTCGCTGACGCGCGGCCGCAGATAGTAGGTGTGCGAGAATTTGGTGATGTTCGGCATCAGATAATCGGCGGGCGAGTCATAGTCGTAGGTCGCCTCGGAGATGATCAGGCTCTGACCGTCGGTCAGCAGGTCCGAAGGAATGGTCACCTGGTCGCCCTTGAGCAGCGCGGTCATGCCGTCGCCCCGACTCCAGTCGACCTTCACCAGGTTTCCGGTCCGCGTGACGCTGGTGACGCGCTGCTTCAGCGCCGTCGTCGAGAACGGCTTCATGATCAGGGAGCCGATCTTGAAGATGTCGGTCACATTGGCCTTGGTGACGGTCTCTTCCTGCGCGATCAGGTCGGCGACCGCGGCGGAGACGTGGCCCATCCGCTTCTGGGCCATGTAGCCCTGACAGAATTCGGACAGGCCCAGATAGAAGGCGATCAGCACGGGCGCCAGCAGGGCGAACTCCACCGCCGAAATGCCCCGGTCGTCGCCGGCCAGTCGTCTGAACAGGGACCGGGTCATGCGGGTTCGTTCCGGAAGGCGGTGGTCGCGGTCATCCGCACGGTGCCGTCCTTCAGCCGCGACAGGCCCTGGGCCATGAAGGTGGTCAGCAGGGGCACCTTGTACCAGGAGCGCACCAGCACCAGGTCGCCGGGCTGGCCGTTCGCATAGGTCAGGCCGGATTCGCTGAAGGTCCCGCCGGCCATGGGATCCGGCGGCGTGGTGTTGAACTGGGGAATGACCCGCACGTCCACGGTCAGCCGGTCGGGGCAGTCGGCGGCGAAGATGCTCATCCGCGCACAGACGCCCGACTTGAACACGGCGGCGGTCATGCCCGAATCCTTGGCCTGGCCGGTGCGGATCAGGCGGCCCTGTTCGATGGTGGCGTTCTCCAGCACGGAGTCGGTGACGAACACCAGGCCCAGTTCGAGGATGGCGAACATCATCAGGCAGAAGGGGAGGGCGACCATGGCGAACTCGACCGCCGCCGAGCCTTCGCGGGCGCGCGACGGTCCACGCCGTGAACGGCGGGCCGGCTCCGTTCCGGAAGATATGATCTCCGCCACCGGGCCTTAAGGCGTCGGAGCTTCGGCGGTGGAACCCGAGGTCCCGCGCACCGAGGGCGAGCACGAACTGGCGCAGGCCATTTCCGTGGCCTGACCGCCGCGCCACACGCGCACCCGGCCGCCGCCGTCGCCCGAGGTGACGACCACCTGGCTCTGGAAGACGGTGCGGCCGATCGGATCGACGGCGATGACCTCGGTCACGCCGTATCCCTTGCCCGTAATATAGAGGGTGTTGGAATCGACCACGGTCACGTCGGCGATCTGGGGGTTGCCGACGATGACCGAGCCGGCCGCGCCGCGCAGTTGCACCCGCCGCGCCTGATCGATCTCGACATTCAGGCTGGCGGACTGGGCCGCGACGATCGCCGGCGCGGCCAGGACGGCGGCGGCGGCGACGACAGCGGCGAGGCGGATCGGGTGGATCATGGCGACGTCTTCCAATGAACGGGCGCGCGCGTGAGCGTGAGCCGGACAGTGCGTCGGCAATCCTCAAGAAAGTCTGAAATGACGCCCGTAGAGGCGCTGAAACGCCCGCCCCGTCCATCTTCAGCAAACGTCGTCGGAGTTTTTTAGAGTAAATCCGACAGTAACCAAGAGCGAAGACCGGGCCTTAACCGATATGGGCGATAACCATCCTGCGTTTTGGGGGTCAAGCGGGCTGCCGGCTCCCCCCTCGTCAGTTAGCTCGCAACACCTCTATCCAAAAGGATCCAAGCCATGACCAAGTTCGTTTCGAAGTTCATGTCCGACGAGTCGGGCGCCACCGCCATCGAGTATGGCCTGATCGCCGCCCTGATCGCCGTCGTGATCATTTCGGCCGTGACCGCCCTGGGCACGACCATCAAGACCAAGTTCAACGCCGTCGTGACCGGCATGGGCGGAACCGCCGGCGCCTAAGGCCCGACGCAACGTCTTGAAACCGGCGAAGGGCCGGGGCGGAAACGCCCCGGCCCTTCTGCTGTCGCAAAGGCTTCGGGCCGCTCATTCAGGTAAACGCGTCAGTAAACATGTTCGTACGCGCAGGCTTAATGCGGCTCGTACATCATATTCTCAGTACAAGGGGGCGGACGGGAAACCGGCTTCCCCGGCTGCAACCAGTCGACCCCGCAGGGGAAGGGAAATCCGATGACCAAGTTCGTTTCGAAATTCATGTCCGACGAGTCGGGCGCCACCGCCATCGAGTATGGCCTGATCGCCGCCCTGATCGCCGTCGTGATCATCTCGGCCGTGACCGCCCTGGGCACGACCATCAAGACCAAGTTCAACTCGGTCGTGACCGGCATGGGCGGAACCGCCGGCGCCTAAGGCCCGACGCAACGTCTTGAAACCGGCGAGGGGCCGGGGTGGAAACGCCCCGGCCCTTTTGCTTGTTCAAAGGTCCGTTGATTGCTGTGTACGGTAAACGACACAGTAAACACTTTTGTATGCTCAAGCTTAACCTGAGCCGTACAGTCTTTCCCTCGTTCAGGGGGCAAGGCGGGCGACCGGCTTTCCCCGACTGCCTCAACAGTCGATCCCAAGCGGGAAAAGGGAAAATCCGATGACCAAGTTCGTTTCGAAGTTCATGTCCGACGAGTCGGGCGCTACCGCGATCGAGTACGGCCTGATCGCCGCCCTCATCGCTGTTGTGATCATTTCGGCCGTGACCGCCCTGGGCACGACCATCAAGACCAAGTTCAACGATGTCGTGACCGGCATGGGCGGCACCGCCGGCGCCTAACCCGCGCTTCGGGAATGCAAGACGGGGGGCCGGAGCGGGAACGCTCCGGCCCTTTCGTTTGGGAAACGCGGTCTTAACCGCGTCGGTGGCACAAGACGGGACATGGATATCGTCTCCCTGATCCTTCTCAGCGTCATGCCCGCGCTCGTCATCGTGGCGGGTCTGAAGGACCTGACCACCATGCGGATCCCGAATTGGATCTCGCTGCTGCTGATCGTCTTCTTCTTTCCGGCGGCCTTGGCCGTCGGCCTGCCGCTGACAACCCTGGCGATCCACATCGGCGTGGCTTTCGCCGCCCTGCTGGTCGGCGCCGGCATGTTCGCCCTGCGCTGGATCGGCGGCGGCGACGCCAAACTGATGGCCGCGGCCTGCCTGTGGCTGGGTCTGGAGGGATCGGGCATGTTCCTGCTGTGGACCGGGGTGATGGGTGGTCTGTTCTGCCTGGCCCTGCTGTTCGCCCGCTTCCACTCGCGCCCCTATCTGGCCGGCGCACCCGGCTGGGTTGTCAGCCTGATGGAGCCCAAGGGCGACATTCCGTATGGCGTCGCCATCGCCGCGGGAGCCCTTCTCGCCTATCCGGCCTCGACCCTGATGGCGCTTTTCAGCGCGGGTTAAGCCGGCCTGGGGGCGACTTAGGTCCGCGTTAACCCGCACCCGGCATGGTCGTTAACGGTAGGGGGCCGAAGGACCGATTCACGCGTCCGGGAAGGCCCGCCGGAGACCGTCGATGAAGCCTGCCCGTATCATCGTGATCTGCATCGCCGCCGTGGCCGCCATCGGCCTGGCGCTGGTGGTTCGCGCCATGGGCTCGCCCTCGGGGCAGCCTGCCGCCGTCGCCACCGCCGCGCCCGTCGAGTCCCGGCCGATGGCCAAGGTCCTGGTCGCCGCCAAGGACCTCCAGCCCGGCCAGCGCCTGGCCGAGGGCGACATGGAATGGAAGGACTGGCCGGTCGACGAGGTCAATCCGGTCTTCATCACCGACGGCACGGTGCCGATCCCCGCGGCGGCCACCGCCGCCCCGGCCCAGCCGGCCGAGGACGACAAGCCCGCGGGCGCGGTCGCCTCGGTGACCCGCGCCGCGACCAACCTGGCCACCGGCGGCGCCAAGGCTGACTACATCGGCTCTGTCGTTCGCGAACCCATTCTGGCGGGCGAGCCCATCGTCATGCGCAAGATCGTCCGTGCGGGCGACAGCGGCTACATGGCCGCCTATCTGGAGCCCGGCATGCGCGCCATGGCCATCCGGGTGACGGTCGAGACCGCCGCCGGCGGCTTCATCCTTCCGGGCGACCGCGTCGACGTGGTCCTGACCCGCGAGACCAATCTGGCGAACGCCGGCGCGGCCGAGGGCGACCGCGCGAAATTCACTTCGGCCACCGTGATGCAGAACATCAAGGTCCTGGCCATCGACCAGTCGACCCGCGCCGGGGATGACGAACAGGCCGTGATCGGCGCCACCGCGACGCTCGAGGTCGGCCCCCGCGACGCCGAGGCCCTGGCCCTCGCCAAGTCGGAAGGCGAGCTGAGCCTGGTCCTGCGCTCCTATGCCGACACCGCCGGCCCATCCGGCCGCGTCGCCGCTCCGACCCGGCAGTCCGCCGCGGTGCGCGTCTACCGCGGCGGCGCTCCTGAAGTTGTGGTGGTCCAATGAAACGCCCGATGAAGCATCTTGCCGCCATCGCCCTCGCGGGTCTCACGGTCGTCGCCACCGCGCCGACCCCGTCGGCCTGGGCCCAGAGCCGGGCCGCCGTCGCCATGGGGTCGCAGTCGCAGCTGATCAGCCTGCCGCGCGGGTCGTCCATGGCGGTCGACGTGATCGTGCCCAACCCCCTGGTCGCCGAGGCCATGCTGCACTCGCCGCGCCGCATCACCATCATCGGCCTGCAGCCGGGCGAGACCGACGCGGTGGTGCTGGACAGCGCCGGCCGCACCATCCTGTCGCTGCGCGTTCGCGTCGATGCGGGGACCTCGGCCCTTCAGGACACGCTGAACCGGGTCATGCCGAACGCCAACGTCCACGCCGAGGCGGTCAACGACAGCGTCATTCTGACCGGCACCGTCTACAGCCCCGGCGAGGCGGACCGCGCCAGCCAGGTGGCCCGCGCCTTCGTGTCCGCGCCCGAGAAGGTCATCAACATGATGACCATCGCCGGTTCCGACCAAGTGATGGTCCGTGCCCGGATCGTCGAGGTCCAGCGCACCGCCATCAAGCAGCTGGGCTTTGACGCGACGGCCGTTCTGGCCAGTGTCGGCAACGGTCTGTCGCTGACCCAGGGCGCGACCTTCGCGGTCAACGGCAACCAGCTGGGCGGCGGCATCATCCGCTACCAGGACGGCGCCGGCGACGGCTCCAGCGTGAACACCGCCCTGCGCGCCTTCGAACGCGCCGGCCTGGTGCGCATCCTGGCCGAGCCGAACATCACCACCGCCAACGGCGAGGCCGCCGAATTTCTGGCCGGTGGTGAATTCCCGGTCCCGGTGGGCCAGGAAACCACCGAGAGCTCAACCAAGATCACCGTCCAGTTCAAGCCGTACGGCGTGCGTCTGGCCGTGCGCCCCATCGTCCTGTCGGCGGGCCGCATCTCGCTTCAGCTGTCGACCGAAGTCTCCGAGCTGACCCAGGTCGGCGCCTTCACCCTGGGGGCCGGTGCGGATCGCACCCTGGTCATTCCGGGCCTGAACGTGCGCCGGGCGTCGAACACGGTCGAACTGCCCTCGGGCGGGTCGCTGATGATCGCCGGCCTGCTGCGCGAGGACACCCGCCAGAACATCGACTCCCTGCCGGCGCTCGGCGATCTGCCGGTGCTGGGCGCCCTGTTCCGGTCGCGCGACTACATCTCCGGCGAGACCGAGCTGGTCATCATCATCGAGGCCTACATCGTCTCGCCGACCGGCGCCGGGACCATGCAGACGCCCGCTGACGGCCTCCAGGTCGCCAACGACGCCCAGACCCTGCTGTTCGGCCAGTTGGACCAGCACTATGCGCCCCGTGGCGGGGCCGTGGTCGCCGCCGGAGCCGGCTGGTCCGGTCCGGTCGGCTATGTGATCGAATGAGGGTCTCCGTGATGCGCTCCCTGTTCCTGTCCCTGTCGGCCGCCGCCCTGCTGGCCGGCTGCGCCTCGACCGGCGGCGTCGATACGACGCCGATGAATCCGCTGTCGCGCTATTCGCTGCGCGTCGAGCCCGGCCTCGACCGCATCGCCCTGGCGGTGCACGAGGAGGGCCTGTCGCCGACCCAGATGGGCGCCCTGAACGACCTGGCGGCCCGCTACGCCGCGACCGGCATGGGCCGCGTGCGGGTGCAGGCTCCGTCCGGCGACGACCCCGTCGCGTCGCGCCAGGCCTGGGCCGTCCGCTCGGCGCTCGAGGCCGCGGGTGTCCCGGGCCAGAACATCGAGGTTCTCGGCTACGACGCGCCGGATCCCCGGGCGCCCGTTCTGGCCGGTTTCGAGACCGTTCGTGCGGTGATCCCGAACTGCGCCGCCGAGCCGCGCAACATGGGCGGCCGCTTCTCGAACGCGTCGTCGATCGGGCTGGGCTGCGCCATCAACGCCAACATCGCCGCCCAGATCGCCGATCCGCGCGACATCCTGGGCGCCCGCGCCATGACCCCGACCGATCCGGGCCGCGCCGCCATCGTGTTCGACAAGTACCGCAAGGGCGAAATGGCTTCGGCGCCGCAGGAAACCCTGGTCGAGGGCGCGATCGCCCAGGCCGTGGAATAAACCCCAATGAGCAACGCCTTCGCCCCCAACGCTTTCAACGACTTCGAGGACGACGAGTTCGACCTCGACATGGGCTACGTCGCCCAGGGGGCTTCGGGTGCGCCGGCGGTCGAGCCGGAAGCCGGCGCCTTCCCCGCCGAGCCGATGATCATGGACGATGAGGCCGGGCGCCGCCCGCCGCTGCAGTTCACGCCGCCCGCCGTCCAGTCGCCCCAGCCCCAGGCGCCGCGTCCGCCCCTGCCGGAACCGGTCCTGACCGGCGGCGACTTCAACCCCGTCGGCGAACTGGTCGCCGGGGCCCAGGCCGCCTTCTCGCCTCCGGTCAGCGCCGGCCACACCGCCGAGGTTTCGGTCCCGCGCATCGCCATCCACGTCTTCGCCGAGCGGCAGGACACCCTGGCCGCCGCCGAACGCGCCGGCCAGGACCGCCGCCTGTCGCGCGCCACGACCCAGATCCGGGTTGGAGGCGTCGCCGCCGCCGTCGAGGCCTATCAGCATGAGCCGACCCCGCCGCTGATCGTGGTCGAGTGCCTGAAGGACCCGCAGACCCTGCTGTGGGAAGTCGACCAGCTGGCCGAGGTCTGCGACGCCGGCACCAAGGTCATCGTCGTCGGCGCCACCAACGACATCCTGCTGTTCCGCGAGCTGATGCGCCGCGGCGTCAGCGAGTATCTGGTCGCCCCGCTGCAACCGCTACAGCTGATCGCGGCCATCGGCGGTCTGTTCGCCGATCCGGCCCAGCCCTTCGTCGGCCGTTCGATCGCCTTCGTCGGCGCGCGCGGCGGAGCGGGCTCCAGCTCGGTGGCCCACAACACCGCCTACGCCATGTCCGAGCGGATCGGCGCCAATACGGTCATCGTCGATTACGACCTGCCCTTCGGCACCGCCGGCCTGGACTTCAACCAGGACCCGCTGAACGGCGTCGCCGACGCCCTTACCCAACCCGACCGGCTGGACCCCGTCCTGCTGGACCGGATGATGGTCCGCTGCACCGACAAGCTGAGCCTGTTCGCAGCGCCCGCCACCCTCGACGCCGACTGGGACATCAGCCCGGACGCCTTCGAGGAGGTCACCACCCAGATCCGTTCGACCGCGCCCTTCGTGGTGCTGGACCTGCCGCACGTCTGGTCGTCGTGGATGCGCCGCACCCTGATCAGCGCCGATGAGGTGGTGGTGGTGGCGACGCCGGACCTGGCCTCGCTGCGCAACGCCAAGAACATGATCGACCTGATCAAGCAGGGCCGTCCCAACGACGCCCCGCCGCGTCTGGTCCTCAACCAGGTCGGCGTTCCGGGCCGCCCCGAGATTCCGGCCAAGGAATTCGGCAACGCCCTGGGCATCCACCCCAGCCTGATCATTCCCTTCGACGCCAAGACCTTCGGCGCGGCGGCCAACAACGGCCAGATGATCCTCGACGCCGGGGCCAAGTCCAAGGCCGCCGAGGCCTTCCAGACCCTGGCCCAGATCGTCTCGCGGCGGGAAATCCCGCTGCTGACCGGCCCCAAGGCGGCCAAGGGCGCGGGCGGCAAGTCGATGTTCTCCGGCCTGTTCAAGAAGAAGTCCTAGAGCGTGTTCGGCAAGCGTACAGGTCAGCCCGGAACGCCCGCCCCGGCGGCGATGCGTCCGGCCGCCGCGGTGCAGCCCGCGCCTGTGCAAGCCTCGCCCGAACCCGGTTTCCAACCCCAGCAGGGCGTCCAGACCCAGGCCTTCGCCTTCGGCGGCCCGGACGCCGGTGTGGATGTCATGGAGGCGCCGCGCCCGGCGCCCGCGGTCCGGCCTCCGTCGGAAGCCGCCGACCGCCTCGACGCCCTGGCCTCGCGGCCCAAGCCCGCGGC
>NZ_JAHFPF010000238.1 GCF_023259385.1 Brevundimonas sp.
GCTCCATTCGACGCCGACGTAGGGGGCGAACTCCCTGCGGATTTCGTAGCGCAGGCGAAGACCCGCCGTGACCGAGGTCAGGCCCGAGCCGATCTCCAGTTCCGGGACATCCTGGGCCGACAGGTTCAGCTCAAGCGCGGGTTGCAGGATCCAGCGCTGGGTGAGACGCTGGTCGTATTCCGCCTCGACGCGGGCCGTCAGGTCGCCGTCGGTCGACAGGAAGGCGGCGGCGCCCATCTCGAACCAGTAGGGGGCGACGCCCTGCACGCCGACGGTCAGGTGGGTCGTGTCCGGGCCGTCCGGGCGGACATCCTGGCGCACGCCCGCCTGAACGTCCCAGAAGGGGGCGACGGCGCGGCTATAGAGGGCCTGAACCTCGGCGTCGTGCAGCTTGCCGCCGAAATCGCCCTCGCCCTCGGTCTTCCACCAGAAGCGGTTGATGTCGCCGCCGGTCCAGCCCTGGGCCTCCCAGCCGTAGCCGTCCTCGCCGTCGCCGAAGCGGGCCTCGAGCCTGTCGATCAGAACCGCCGTGGTGCGGACGTCGCCGTTCTCGACCAGCAGCTGTCTGCGCGCCGCCGCCATGGCGGCCGGATCGAACAGCAGGTCCGCCGCGTGGGCGGGCGCGGCGCGGGCGGAGGGCGGGGGCGGGGTCTCGACCATGCGGCCGCCGACGGCGTCCACGCTGGTCGGAACATTGGGCGGGCCGGCGGTCATGCCGCCCATGTCGTGCCCGGCATGAGGATCGGCTGCCGCCGGGACGGGGCTCATGGTGTGGCCCGCGTGAGGATCGGCGGCGGGCGCCGGGGCCGGAGCCGTCTGCATCCCGCTCATGTCGTGACCGGCGTGCGGATCTGCGGCCGTCGCGGGGGGCGGAGGCGCGGGCCTGTGGGCGGCGTGGGGATCAGCCGGGGGCGGGGTCTGGGCGGGCATGGCGTGCCCGGCGTGCGACTGGGCGGCGGCGGAACCGGCGGCCAGAACCAGCGGCAGGACCGCGGCGGCGGCGAGCAGGGCGCGGTTCATCGGGCCGCTCCTTGCATCGGCCGGACCGTGACGACGTTGAACATCCCGGCGTGCATGTGCATCAGCAGGTGGCAGTGGAAGGCCCAGTCGCCGGGCGCGTCGGCGGTCAGGTCGAAGGTCACCTTTGAGCCCGGCGCCACATTGACCGTGTGCTTCAGCGGCTGATGCCCGTCGTGGCCGTTCACCAGCTGGAAGAAGTGGCCGTGCAGGTGGATCGGGTGGGCCATCATGGTGTCGTTGACCAGGGTGACGCGGACCCGCTCGTTCAGCTCGAACCGGATCGGCTCGACCAGCTCCGAGAATTTGCGGCCGTCAAAGCCCCACATGAACCGTTCCATGTTTCCGGTCAGGTGGATTTCCATCGAACGCGACGGCGGGCGCGTGTCGCGGTTCGGCTCGAGGGCGCGCAGGTCGGTGTAGACCAGCACCCGGTGATCGACGTCCTGCAGGCCCTGCGGACGCTCGCCCAGGCGGTTCGCGGGCGCGGGCGCGACGGCGTCCACCCCGACGCCGACCGCCATGTCGGCGGGGGCGTTGTTCGGGTCGCGCATGCTCATGGCGCCGTGATCCATGGGTGCGGCGGCTTCGCCATGGGCCGAGTGATCCATCCCGGCCATGGAGCCGTGATCCATGCCCGCCATGCCGCCACCCATGCCCATGTCGGTCATGGTCAGGTTGGGAACCTCGCGCAGCGGCGGAACCTCGGCCGTCATGCCCAGGCGCGGGGCCAGGGTGGCGCGGCCCATGCCCGAGCGGTCGATGGCCTCGGACACGATGGTGTAGGCGCGGTCCTCGGTCGGCCGGACGATGACGTCGTAGGTCTCGGCGACCGAGATCTGGAACTCGTCCACCTCGACCGGACGGACGTGCTCGCCGTCGGCCTGGACCACGGTCATGGCCAGGCCGGGGATGCGGACGTTGAAGATCGACATGGCCGAGGCGTTGATGATGCGCAGCCGCACCCGCTCGCCGGGGCGGAACAGTCCGGTCCAGTTCTCCTGCGGGCCATGGCCGTTGATCAGATAGGTGTAGGTCGAGCCGCTGACGTCCAGGATGTCCCGCGGATCCATCCGCATCGATCCCCACATGCGGCGTTCCTCCAGGCTCATGCGGTCCTCGCCCGAGATCAGGCCGGACAGGGTGGTGCGCTGGTGGTTGAAGTAGCCGGGGCTCTTCTTCAGCTTGGCCAGGATTTCGTGCGGATGCATGGAGCTCCAGTCCGACAGGACCAGAACGTGCTCGCGGTCATAGCCGACCGGATCGGCGCCGGCCGGGTCGATGACGATGGGGCCATAGTGGCCCATGGCCTCCTGCAGCCCCGAATGGCTGTGGTACCAGTAGGTGCCGGACTGCCGGATCGGGAACTCGTAGACGAAGGTCTCGCGGGGCTTGATGCCGGGGAAGCTGACGCCCGGCACGCCGTCCATCTGGAACGGCAGCAGCAGGCCGTGCCAGTGGATCGAGGTGTCCTCGTCCAGGGTGTTGGTCACCGACAGGCGCACGTTCTGGCCCTCGCGCATCCGCAGCAGGGGCGCGGGGAGCAGACCGTTGACGGTGAAGGCGTGGCCGGTGCGGCCGCCGACGGTGAAGTCCGAATGCCCCACGGTCAGGTCGATGTTCGGCCCCGTCAGCGTCGGCAGATCGGCGCGCAGCCCCGGCGAACCCGTCTGCGCCCAGGCCGGCATCAGGCCTTGCAGGCCCAGCAGTCCGCCGCCCGCGGCGGCTCCGCGCAGAAGGGCTCGGCGATCAAGGCGTGGGGTCGGCATGGGGCGGGCGGTCCTCGGGCGAATTCGGCTGTTCGTTCAGATACGCAGCGGAACCGGCTTCCCCCTGCGGCGGGTCGCCACAGGCCGGCTTCGGATCAGGTCCCGGCGGCGGAGGACGCCGCCATCCGTTCCGTCAACGCCTTGCGGGCGCGCGCGATCCGGGTCTCCACGGCCTTGACCGTGACGCCCAGGATGGCGGCGATCTCGGCCTGCGACCGCCCTTCCAGGGTGGCGAGCAGCAGGGGCGCCTTCAGGGCGTCCGGCAGGTCCAACAGCGCGCGCTGGAGGGCTTCGGCCCGGCGCCGGTCGTCCAGGCGGGCCTCGGGCGCGGGCGCATCGTCGCCCACCGCCGCCGCCTCGGGCGCGTCCAGGCCCATGACCCCGCGCACCACGCGCCGAACCGCGCGCCGCCGGCCCCAGTCGCGGCATTTGTTGACGGCAATGGCGCGCAGCCAGACATCGAACGGCCGCGCCGGATCATAGCGCCGTATGGCCAGCCAGGCGGCGACATAGGTCTCCTGGAGCAGGTCGTGCGCCTCGTCCTCGTCGCCGACATAGCGGCGGATGAAGCGGTGGAGGTCCCGCTTGGTGGCGGCCATCAGGGCGGTGAAGGCGGCCCGGTCCCCGCGCGCCGCGCGGGCTTCGATGTTCGCCTCGCCCTCCACGCCCGCGCTTAACCGGCGTCGCGGCGCAGGGCGTCGGCGACCGCCGCGTCGAACACCTCGGCCTGGGCCGGGGTCAGGACGGATCGCATCTCGAAGATATGGGCCAAGGTCGCCTTCTGCAGGTCGCCCATGGCCGTATGGAAGTGATCGACCGCCGCCTGGACCTCGGGCGTGTCGCCCCGGTTGACGGCGATGGCGGCGGCCAGTTCGCGGTTGGCGGCCCGGACCTCGGCCTCCAGGGCGGTGCGGCGTGGGGCGAAGCGGGCCTCGATGGCGTCGAGGCGGCGGTCCTGTTCGGCGTTCAGGTCGAGCTTCTCATGGACGACGCTGTGCAGGCTGGGGGGCTGGCGGTCGCGCAGGATCCAGGTCGCGCTGACCCAGGTCGCCGCGCCGCTGGCCAGGGCGGCCAGCACCGCCGTGATCAGGATGGAGGTCCAGGCGGTCTTCATCCGCGGGCGTCCAGGCGCGTGAGGGGCGAGGCGTCGGCCGAGACCGCGAACACCTGCATCTCGGACGGCGCGGACCGGGACGCCGCCAGCATCAGGCCCCCGTTCACCCCGCCGATGACCAGGGCCATGGCGACGGCGGCGAGCCGCACCTGCCCCATCCGCATCTGGGCGCGGCGCTGATCGACGCGGATCCAGACGCCGTTTTCCAGACCGGCCAGCCGCGCCTCGTCCACCGGTCCGGCGGCGGCGATCATTGTTCCGAGGTCATCCGTCATTGCACACCTGCCTCCATGCCCCGTCCAGCATACGCACGCGTCGGCGATAACCCTCATGAGGGGGGCGACGCCATCTCCCGTATAGAGATGAACGCCCCGCGGAGAACACATCTGATGCGATCGACACTGAACCGCCGCCTGTTGCTCGGGGCGGGCCTCGCCGTGGGCATGGGGGGCGCCGCCTGCGCCCAGACCGCGCCACCCCGCGCCCTGACGGTCTACAAGACCCCGACCTGCCCGTGCTGCGACGGATGGGTCGCGCACATGCGCCGGGCGGGCTTCACCGCCACCGTCGTCGTGGTCGACGACCTTCAGCCGGTGCGACGCAGCCGGGGCTTTCCCGACGCGCTGGCGTCCTGTCACACCGGCCTGGTCGGCGGCTATCTGATCGAGGGCCATGTGCCGGCCGAGGATGTCGTCCGTCTGTTGGCCGACCGACCGACCGCCGTGGGCCTGGCCGTGCCGGCCATGCCGCTGGGCTCGCCGGGCATGGAGACGCCGCAGGGCCACAAGGATCCCTACGACACCCTGCTGGTGCTCAGATCGGGCGCCCCGCGCGTTTTCGCCCGCCACAACCAGCCGGCCACCTGAACCCACTTCTGAACCTGACGCACCGGAGCCGATCAATGTCCCGAACCCGCCTCGCCCTGACCTTTTCGGCCGCCATGCTGTGCGCGGCGCCCGCCTTCGCCCAGGATCACGCCCACGACCACAGCACAGCCGCCGGCGCCGTCGCCGCCGAGGCGGCGGACGCGGCCACGGTGGTCGACGCCTTCCACGCCGCGCTGAAGGCCGGGAACACCGCCGCCGCCCTGGCCCTGCTGGCGCCGGAGGTGATGATCTTCGAGGAGGGCGGGGCGGAGCGGTCGCGGGACGAATACGCCTCTCACCACCTCGGCTCGGACGCCGCCTTCGCCGCGGCCTCGGAGGCGACGGTGTCGCGCCGGTCGGGATGGGCCGACGGCGACGTGGCCTGGATCACCAGCGAGGGCCGCACGACGGGTCAGTTCAACGGCCGCGCCGTGGACCGGCTGACGGCCGAGACCATGGTGCTGAAGCGGCACGCCGACGGCTGGCGCATCCATCACATCCACTGGTCG
>NZ_JAHFPF010000239.1 GCF_023259385.1 Brevundimonas sp.
GGCGCGGGAAGAGCGCCTCGAGGACGACGCCGACGAGCCCGCGCGATCCGACCGCCGCGACGAGCGAGATCGCCGCGGCCGATCCGGGGGCCGGGACCGTGACTGACCCCATCCGGCGTCGTTTCCCGCCTGTGGCGCGCCGGTGAGCCCTGACGGCGCCTGGCGCGGGGGTCTGCAGATCGGCCCGGGCTGGGCGCGGTGGCGCGGCGCGGTCGGCGACAACGCGCTTCACCGGCACCTCGCGGCGCAGGCGGTGTTCGCCGACCGGCCGATCGCCGTCGAGACTGCGGGCGGCCGCGTCCTTCGCGCCACGGCGTTTCTCGTCGATCCGCTCGTGGGCCATCGGCTCGGCGCCGCGGCGCAGGCCGAGATCCTGTTTTTCGAGCCGGGAAGTCTGGGCGTGGAGGCGCGCGCGGCGCTTCGGGCCGTGCTCGTCCGCGCGTCCAGCGCCCACGTGCTGGCGGCCGAGGGCCGTCGGCGGTTCTGGTCGGACCAGGCGGGCGGAGCCGGAGGCGAGCCGGCCGCGCCCGCGGTGTCCTGGATGGCCGGCGTCCTGACGTTCATCGACGCCGCGCTCTCGGAAGGCCCCGTGCGGCTCGATGCGGCTGCGGGCCGCGCGGGTTTGTCGGCCGACCGGTTCCGTCACGTCTTCGCCGAAGCGCAAGGCTTGTCGTTCAAGCGGTTCGTCCTCTGGCGGCGGCTGCAGCTTGCGGCGACACTGCTGGCGGGCGGGGTCGACGTGACCACCGCCGCCCATGAGGCCGGCTTCTCCGACGGCGCGCACCTCGCGCGGACGATGAAGGCGATGTTCGGGGTGCAGCCGCGGCGCCTGGTCCCCTCCGGCTGAGCAGCCGCTTCGTTCAAGCGGCGAGCCCGAATCCAGGCGATGCTCGTCGCCATGAACCAGGACAGAGACTTCGTCCCCGCGCTCGGTCGCCACGAGCTCACCGGCGCCTACGACAGGGTGCTGGCCGTCATGACCCGGGAGCGTCGCTGGCGGTGCGCCCTGCTGTCGGAAGCCGATCCGCAGCCTGGCGAGACAATCCTCGACGTCGGCTGCGGCACCGGGACCTTCGCGATCCAGCTCAAGACGGCGTCGCCGGGATCGCGCCTCATCGGCGTCGATCCCGACAAGGCGGTGCTGGAGATCGCGCGCGACAAGGCTCGCCGGGCCGGGGTCCACGTGGAATGGCGAGCCGGCTACGGGGACGCGCTGACCGCGATCCTGCCGGGCGCGGCCGCGGACAAGGTGGTCTCGAGCCTGGTGCTGCATCAATGCCCGATGCCCGTGAAGCGGGCGATCCTCGCCGCCTGCCTGGGCGCGCTTCGACCCGGCGGCCGGCTGCATATGGCCGACGCCGGCCGCCAGGCGAATCCCTTGATGCGCCTGCTCTTCCGGCAGGTTCAGATGCTGGACGGCTTCGAGCACACCGAGCCCAATGCGCTCGGCGTGCTCCCGGACCTCATGCGCGAAGCCGGCTTCGAGGCCGTGAGCGAGACGCGGCGGATTCCCACCCCGACCGGGTCGATCTCCCTCTACGCGGCCGTGCGGCCGTAGGCCGCCGTCGGGGGCGCCGCGACGCCCTCGACAGCGAGCTCCGCCTGCCCGCGATGACGGCGGGCCCGAGCTCGGGCGGCCGCGGCGCGCGACGGAGGGCGCAACTTGCCGGGCGCCGGGCCGCTCCTGTACCGGTCGACGCCAAAGGAGGCCGAGCGCATGAACTCTATTCCAACCGGGCGCAGGGGTTCGTGCGTGTGGCGGTTTGCACGCCGCGCATCGCCGTGGCCGATCCGGCGGCCAACCTCCTCGAGACCCTGAAACTGGCGCGGGAGGGACACGCCCGCGGCGCCGACCTCATGCTGTTTCCGGAGCTGGGCCTGTCCGCCTATGCGATCGACGACCTCCTGCTCCAGGACGCCCTCCTTCAGGCGGTGAACGCCGCGCTCGCCGAGCTCGTGCAGGCGAGCCGGGACCTGCAGCCGGTGCTGGTGGTGGGAGCGCCCCTCGTCCGCAACGGACGGCTCTACAATTGCGCCGTCGCCCTCGCCCGGGGCCGCGTCCTGGGGGTCGTGCCCAAGAGCTTCCTTCCGAACTATCGGGAGTATTACGAGAACCGCTGGTTCGCCCCCGGCGCCGGCGTGCGCGGCCTGGACATCGCCGTCGCCGGGCAGAGGGCGCCGTTCGGGACCGACCTGATCATCGAGGCCAGCGACGTCCCGGACTTCGTCTTCCACATGGAGCTCTGCGAGGACTTCTGGGCCGCCACCCCGCCCTCGACCCTGGCGGCGCTGGCGGGAGCCACCCTGCTCTGCAACCTGTCGGCGTCCAACATCGTGGTCGGCAAGGCCGACGAGCGCGCGCTGCTCTGCGCCTCGCAGTCGATGCGATGCCAGGCCGCCTACCTCTACGCCGCGGCCGGGCCCGGCGAGAGCACCACCGACCTGGCCTGGGACGGGCAGGCGACCATCCACGAGCTCGGCCGTCTGCTGGCCGCGACCCGCCGCTTCCCGGACGTCGCCCAGATGGCCGTGGCGGACGTGGACGTCGAACGCATGCGCCTCGAGCGGCTGCGGACGCCCACCTTCAACAACGCCGCCGCCGCCGCCGGCCACCCCGAGCACGCTTTCCGGCGGATCGCCTTCGAGCATGCGGCGGAGCACGTCGATATCGGGCTGCTGCGGCCGCACGACCGGTTTCCGTTCGTGCCGGACGATCCGGCCCGGCTGGACCAGGATTGCTATGAAGCCTTCAACATCCAGGTGCAGGGCCTCGCCAAGCGCCTCGACGCGGCGGGCGTCAGGCGCGTCGTGGTCGGCGTCTCCGGCGGCCTCGACTCCACCCACGCCCTGATGGTCGCGGCGAAGGCCTTCGACGCCCTGGGCCGTCCGCGCACGGACATCCTGGGCTTCACCATGCCCGGCTTCGCCACCAGCGAGGGCACCAAGCGCAACGCCTGGGCCCTGATGCGAAGCCTCGGGGTGACGGGCGAAGAGATCGACATCCGGCCCGCGGCGCGGACGATGCTGGAGGCGATCGGCCACCCGTTCGCCCGCGGCGAACCGGTCTACGACGTCACCTTCGAAAACGTCCAGGCCGGGCTGAGGAGCGACTTCCTGTTCCGGCTCGCCAACCAGCGCGAGGGCCTGGTGCTCGGCACAGGCAACCTGTCCGAGTCGGCGCTGGGCTGGCAGACCTACGGCGTCGGCGATCACATGAGCCACTACAACGTCAACGGCTCGGTCCCCAAGACCCTCATCCAGCACCTGATCCGCTGGGTCGCGGCCACCGGGCAGTTGGACGAGGCGGCCTCGGCGACCTTGCTTGGCGTGCTGGGCACGGAGATCTCGCCCGAGCTGGTGCCGCAGGCCGCCGCGGACGCGCTTCAGAGCACGCAGTCCAGGATCGGGCCCTACGAACTGCAGGATTTCAACCTGTTCTACCTGACGCGCTACGGCCTGCGTCCCTCCAAGGTCGCCTTCCTGGCCTGGCACGCTTGGCGGGATCTCGAGGCGGGGGCGTGGCCGGCCCACTTCCCGGCCGCCTCGCGCGCCGCCTATGATCTGCCGACGATCAAGCAATGGCTGGAGGTGTTTGTCACCCGGTTTTTCGACCTTAGCCAGTTCAAGCGCTCCGCCATGCCGAACGGCCCCAAGCTGATTTCGGGCGGCAACCTTTCGCCGCGCGGCGACTGGCGGGCGCCCTCGGACGCGAGCGCCCGGGTCTGGCTGGACGACCTGAAGCGCAATGTCCCATAGTTCGCCCCGCACGACGCCCCGCCGGTTTTCGGGCCAGGGCGGTCTGCTCGCGTCCTGGGGGCGCCAGGCCTGACGGCGGCCCGCGACATCGTCAGCGTCGTCAACGCCCGGCGATCCGGCTAGGATCGTCGCCTCGCTCGCCAGGATGCCGTCATGCCCGCCTCTTCGCCCTCCCCCTCCCGACGCGCCCTTCTGACGGCGCTGCCGGCCCTCGCCTTCGCCGGCCCGGCCCTCGCCGCGCCGCCGAAGCGGATGACCGCCTACAAGACGCCCTGGTGCGGCTGCTGCGGCGGCTGGATCGCGCACATGCGCCAGGCCGGCTGGACCGTCGAGGTCGTCGAGCGCGAGGATCTGGCTCCGATCCGGGCGCAGCACGGCGTTCCGGACCGGCTGGCCTCGTGTCACACGGCGGTGGTCGGCGCCTACGCCATCGAAGGCCACGTCCCCGCCGGCGATGTCGATCGGCTGCTCAGCGAACGCCCCGCCGCCAGGGCCTTGAGCGCGCCCGGCATGCCGGCGGGCTCGCCGGGCATGGAGGCCGCCGGCCGCGAACCCTATACGACGGTGCTGATCCTCAACGACGGCTCGACCCGCGTGTTCGGCCGACACAACGGCACCTGACCGCCGACCCGCGGCCGGAGGGCGTCAGGCGACCGGTTCACGGCCTGTCGGGTTGGCCCGCCCCAGCCGCTTCCGCCGGGTCGTCGCCGCCATCGGCGCCTCGCGAAAAGTCAGCCTGATGCGGGTGACCGCCGTGCTGGGCGCGATACTCGGCCGGGCTGAGACCCCTGCCCGTCATATGGAGCTTCGGCGGCGTCGCGGGAGCGTCCGGATCAGTCTCGCCGCGGGTCCTCGCGGTGTCGGGGCGCTCGCCATCGACATCCGGTTGATCGCCAGTCTGTTCGCCCATGACACCCTGCGCTCCGCTCCGGCGTCGCTTGCCGTGTCGGGATGCAATCCGCGAGCGGAGGCAGGGTTGCGCGGCGCCGGATAATCCCTGACCTTCGCTGGCCAGGGGCTGACCCGGATCCCTCCCGGCGCGGCCCTTCGAGCCCGGCTCTCTCCCGTCAGGCCTGTCGACGCGGCGTCCAGCGCAGCAGGCGCATGGCGTTGGCCGTGACCAGGACCGTGGCTCCGGTGTCGGCGAGGATGGCGGGCCACAGGCCCGTCACTCCGATCACGGTGGTGACCAGGAAGACGGCCTTCAATCCCAAGGCGATGGTTATGTTTTGCCGGATATTGCCCATCACTCCGCGGGACAGAGCGATCATGTCGGGAATGTCCCTGACCCGGCCGCGCAGGACGGCGGCGTCCGCGGTCTCCAGGGCCACGTCGGTGCCGCCGCCCATGGCGATGCCGACATCCGCCTGGGCCAGGGCCGGGGCGTCGTTGATGCCGTCCCCGACCTTGGCGACCACCAGACCCTCGGCCTGGAGCGCCTTGACGATCACCAGCTTGTCCTGCGGCAGCAGTTCGGCCCGGGGCTCG
>NZ_JAHFPF010000240.1:0-4800 GCF_023259385.1 Brevundimonas sp.
GGCAGGGGACGCGGCTGGACCGCTTCGGGCGGCGGGGTGAAGGTCGGGGTCGCGGTCGGGGCCTCGGCGCCGGAATAGACGTCGATGCCGGCTTCCGGGTCGATCGGCTGGGCGTCAACGGGCGCGGCGGCCTTCATGTCGCCGACGGGCGTGCCCACGGCGGGCGGCGCGTCGTTCGAGGAGCGCGGACCGGCGCGATAGTAGACCACCACCGCGATGATCAGCAGCACCAGCACCACGCCGGAGATGATCAGGGTCAGCGGCGGGGACTTGCCGCCGCCTCCACCGCCGCCGCCATGTCCGCCGCCGCGGCGCGGATCATAGCCGCCGCGCTCGAACGGCAGGTCGTCGTCGGTCGGCGGGGTGTAGGCGCCGCGGTCGCGGCCCGGATTCGGACGGTAGGGATCTTCGTGGGACATGGCCGCGCCTTGGAAACGTCGCCGACCGCGAATCGCCCGCGTCGGCCAACTACTCTACCCGCCCCGACGAGGGTTACGAATCACAGATCGAGGGCCAGGTCGAGGCTGAACAGCTTCTTGTGTTCCTCGATGGCGTAGCGGTCGGTCATCCCGGCGATGTAGTCGCACACCGCCCGGGCCCGCCGGGTCTCGTCGCCGCCCTGGGCGGGGCCTGACCATTCCGGCGGCATGGTCTCGGGCTCGGCCATGAACAGCTGGAACATCTCGGCCAGGATCCGCCGCGCCTGGCTGCGGGTCCGGTTGACGCGATAGTGGCGGTACATCCGCTCGAACAGGAACTTCCTCAGCACGCCCAGGTCCGCCAGCATGGCCGGCGAGAAGGCCACCAGCGTGCGGGCGGCCATGCGCACGTCCTCGGTGGAACGGACGCCGTCCGCCTCCAGCCGCCGCTCGGTCTCGGCCAGCACGTCCTCGATCATGACCCCGATCATGCGGCGCACCGCCTCGATACGGACCATCCGCTCGTCGATGGCCGGCCAGTCGGCGCGGACGCCGCGCAGCACCGGCCCGATCAGGGGCACGTCGGACAGGTCGTCCAGGGTGAAGAGGCCCGCCTGCACTCCGTCGTCCACATCATGGTTGTTGTAGGCGATGTCGTCGGCGATGGCGGCGGCCTGGGCCTCCAGCGAGGCGAAGCTGTTCAGCCGCAGGTCCCAGCCCGGGGCGTAGTCGGCGATGGCGCGCCAGGCGGGCTCGTCCAGCCGGTGGCTGACCGGACCGTTGTGCTTGACCACGCCCTCGACCGTCTCCCAGCTCAGGTTCAGGCCGTCGAACTGGGGATAGCGCTCCTCCAGCTTGGTCACGACGCGGAAGGTCTGGACGTTGTGGTCGAAGCCGCCCCACGGGGCCATCTGGGCCTGCAGCTCATCCTCGCCCGCATGGCCGAAGGGCGGATGGCCCAGGTCGTGGGCCAGGGCCACCGTCTCGGCCAGGTCGGTGTCCAGCCTCAGGGCATGCGCCAGCGAGCGGGCGATCTGGGCCACTTCCAGCGAGTGGGTCAGGCGGGTGCGGTAGTGGTCGCCCTCGTGCGCCACGAAGACCTGGGTCTTCTCCTTCAGGCGGCGGAAGGCGGTGGCGTGGATGATCCGGTCGCGGTCGCGGGCGAAGGCGTTGCGGGTGCGGCTGATCGGCTCGGGCGACAGCCGGCCTCGGCTGTGCTCGGGATATTCGGCGTAGGACGCGCGCTCAGGGATCAAGTTCGGCTGCTCATTCGCTCAGGCGCCCTTTGCGAACGCCCGTCCGCGCCTCATATAGGCCTGCGTGAGCACCGTCCAATCCGCACCCGCCTTCGCCGTCTCCGTCCCCACCGGCGGTCATGGCCTGACCCTGTCCGAAAGCGCCGCCCGGCGCCTGGCGAAGCTGGGCGAGGCCGAGGGCCATCCGGTGCTGCTGCGCGTCGCGGTGGACGGCGGCGGCTGCTCGGGCTTCCAGTACCGCTTCGAACTGATCGAGGCCGGCGACGCCGACGACATCCGCATCGAGACCGACGGCCAGGCCGCCGTGGTCGACACCGTCTCCCTGCCCTTCCTCAAGGGCTCCGAGATCGCCTTCGTCGACGACCTGGCCGGAGCCCAGTTCGTGGTGCGCAACCCGAACGCGGCGTCCAGCTGCGGCTGCGGCGTCAGCTTCTCGATCTAGTCCCGCACCAGCCCGCCATCGACCACCAGGTTCTGCCCCGTCACCGCCCGGCTCCAGGGCGAGGCGAAGAACAGGACGGCGTCGGCGAACTCTTCGGGCGTGGTGACCGAGCGCAGCGGGGTCATGCCGGCGATCAGGTCGAAGACCGCCTCGGGCGTGGCCGCGCTGGCGTCCGTGGTGCGCAGCAGGCCGCCGGAGACCATGTTGACCGTGATCCCCTGCGGACCGAGGTCGGCGGCCGCCGTGCGGGTCAGGCTGAGCAGGGCGACCTCGGCGGCGGTGTAGTCGTGGTAGGGCACGACCGGGTTCTGGAACAGGTTGGTGCCGATGTTGACCACCCGGCCGAAACCGATGCCGGCCATGCCCGGCGCCGTCGCCTGGATGACGTTCAGGGCGCCGCGCACGACGGTGGCGAACTGGTCCTCCATCTCGGACCAGTCGAGGTCGGCGAACTGCGACCGGCCGTCGCCATTGAAGCTGTAGTCCAGGGCGTTGTTGACGACGGTATTGACCGGGGCGCCGAAGACGTCCTCGGCCATCGCGACCATCTCCTGCACCGCCTCGCGATCGGTGACGTCGGCGCGGAAGGCGACGGCCTGTTCGGGAAACTCATCGACCAGTTCGCGGGCGGCGGTCTCGCTGGCGCGGAAGTTGATGACGACGCGGGCGCCCTGGGCGGCGAAGGCGCGGATCACGGCGGCGCCGACGCCGCGCGCGCCGCCGGTGACGAGGACGATCTGCTCTTCGAGTTTCATCAGGCCAGGGTCTCCTGGAAGCGGACTGGGCGGCCGTGGGCCGCGCCCTGCAGCTCGCCGTCGCGCATGACGACGCGGCCGCGCACGATGGTGGCCTTGGCCTGGCCGGTGGCCTCGAAGCCGTCGAACGGGGTCCAGCCCGAGCGGGTGGCCATGTCCTCGTGCCTGAGAACATGCTTGGCCTTCAGGTCGACGATGGTCAGGTCGCCGTCATAGCCCTCGGCCATGCGGCCCTTGCCGGCGATGCCGAAGACGCGGTTGGCGCCGTGGCTGGTCAGGTCGATGAAGCGGTCCAGCGTCAGCCGCCCGTTGGCGACGTGGGTCAGCATGACCGGCACCAGCGTCTGCACCCCCGGCATGCCCGAGGGTGAGGCGGGGTAAGGCCGGGCCTTCTCCTCCAGCGTATGCGGCGCGTGGTCCGAGCCCAGCACGTCGGCGACGCCCTGCTCCACCCCGCGCCACAGGCCGGCGATGTGGTAGTTGTTGCGGATCGGCGGGTTCATCTGGGCCAAGCCCTTGAGGCGGTCGTAGGCCTCGTCGCCGTCCAGGGTCAGATGCTGGGGCGTGACCTCGACGGTGGCGACGTCCTTGTGCCCGGCCAGGAACTCGATCTCTTCCGCCGTGGTCACGTGCAGCACGTGGATGCGGGCGCCGGTCTCCTTGGCCAGCCCGACGAGGCGCCGGGTGGACATGATGGCGCTCTCGGGATCGCGGACCTCCGGGTGGCTGGTCCAGTCGCCGGTGCGGGCCAGCGGGCGGCGCTCCACGAGGCGGTACTCATCCTCGGAGTGGAAGGTGGCGCGGCGCTTCACATGGCGCAGCACCTCGCGCACGCCGTCGTCGTCGGCCACCAGGAGGGTGCCGGTCGAGGCGCCCATGAAGACCTTGACCCCGCAGCAGCCGGGCAGCCGCTCCAGCTCGGCCAGGTATTTCGCGTTCTCGTGGGTGCCGCCGATGTAGAAGGCGTGGTCGGTCCACATGCGGTCGCGGGCGCGGTCCAGCTTGTCGGCCAGGGTGTCCGGATCGGTGGTGTTGGGCTCGGTGTTCGGCATCTCGAACACGGCGGTGACCCCGCCCAAGGCCGCGGCGCGCGAGCCGGTCTCCAGATCTTCCTTCCACTCCAGACCGGGTTCGCGGAAGTGGACCTGGGTGTCGATGACCCCCGGCAGGACCGTCAGCCCCGTCGCGTCGAACGTCTCGCCCGCCGAGGCCTGGCCGAGGTCGCCGATGAAGGCGATCTTGCCGTCGATGATGCCGACGTCGGCGAGGCCGCGTCCGGCGTGATTGGCGACTTCGCCGCCGCGAACGATCAGGTCATAGGTCATGGGCCGCCTGAATAGTCCGAAAGCGGGCGGAAGGCAGGATGCGCGCGCAAAAAAAGACAGTGCGAAGAGTGCGAACGGGGCGGATCGAAAACACCGTCCGAAGCGTCCGATGCGTCCGGATAGGTCGGGTAGCAACAGGCCGTAGAGTAGCCGATGGGTGCGTCAGGAATGGACGTACGGCCTCCGCCGCATAAACGGGATGCGCAACGGCGAAGGTCGGCGTAAAGCCGCGCCATGTTCGATCTTGCCCCTGAAATCCTCGCCCTGCTGTTCGCCGCGGCGGTGCTCGCCGGATTCGTGGACGCCATCGCCGGGGGCGGCGGGCTGATTACCGTTCCGGCCCTGCTGGCGGCGGGCGTGCCGCCGGTGGCTGCGATCGCGACCAACAAGATCCAGGGCAGCTTCGGCACGGCGGCGGCCACATACACATTCTGGCGCAAGGGGCGGATCGACTTCGCCCTGCTGAAATGGCCATTGATCGCGACGGCGGTCGGGGCGGCGCTGGGCGCCTTTACCGTGACGTTCGTGGACACGACCTGGCTGATGGTCCTGCTGCCCGTCCTTCTGGCCGGGATCGCGGTCTATTTTCTGGTCGGACCCAAG
>NZ_JAHFPF010000240.1:4810-5224 GCF_023259385.1 Brevundimonas sp.
ATGGGGCTGACGCGGGCGACAGCGCACACCAAGGCGCTGAACCTGGCCAGCAATGTCGTCTCGGTGGTGGTCTTCGCCATCGGCGGCCATGCGCTTTGGCTGATCGGCCTGATGATGGCGGTCGGTCAGGTGATCGGCGGCTGGCTAGGGTCGCACGCCGCCATGCGGTTTGGGCCGAAACTGATCCGCCCCCTTCTGGTGATCGTCTGCCTGGCGATGGTGGCCAAGCTGCTGTCCGACCCGGCCAATCCGCTGCGCATCTGGCTGCTGGGCCTGACCTGAGGCGGCTCAGGCGGCCCGCTCGGCCAGCACCTTCCTGGCGGCCTTGAGCACGCGGTCGGCGGGGACCTCGTTCATGTGCAGGATGGCCTGGTTGAGGCCCGGATCGATCTTGCGGAACTCCTCCACCGAGCG
>NZ_JAHFPF010000241.1:0-434 GCF_023259385.1 Brevundimonas sp.
TTTCTTCCTCCCCTCATGGGGAGGGTGGCTGTCGCGCAGCGACAGACGGGTGGGTAACGGCCGCACGGATACAAACCCCACCCTGTCGTCGCTGACGCGCCGACATCCCTCCCCACTTCAGGGGAGGGAGAAGTTTTACCCGATCGCGGCCAGCACCGCGTCCAGCGTCGCATCCACTGTCTCGAACCGCTCGGTCCGGCCTTCCAGACCCTGAAGCTGCGGCGGCCGTTCCGGCGCGAAGCCCAGCGCCGCCTCGACGCTGTCCGGGAATTTGGCGGGATGCGCCGTCGACAGGGCGACCACCGGCCCCGTCCGTTCGACGCGCCGCGCCGCGTGCAGGGCCACGGCGGTGTGCGGGCAAATCACCCGCCCGTTCTCCGCCCAGGTCCGGCGCATCTCCGCCACCGTTTCGTCTTCACTGACCGAAACGGCCG
>NZ_JAHFPF010000241.1:444-5219 GCF_023259385.1 Brevundimonas sp.
CGCCAGCACGTCGTCCGGCAGGGTCACCCGTCCCTGCTTTGCGAAGTCCTCGAACAGGCCGCGCGTCAGGTCGGCGTCGCGGCCCGTGGCCTCGAACAGCAGCCGCTCGAAATTGGACGGCGCCTGCACGTCCATGCTGACGCTGGCGGTCGGCTCGGCCTGGGTTCGCTCGTAGACGCCCGTGTTCAGCGCTCGCACCAGGGCATCGTTGCGGTTTGTCGCCGCCACCAGGGCGCCGATCGGCAGGCCGCACTGACGCGCCACCCAGCCGGCGAAGGCGTCACCGAAATTCCCCGTCGGCACGACATAGGTCGCCGGCTGCGCCAGCCGCGACGCGGCCGCGGCGTAATAGGGCGCCTGTCCTGACAGTCTGGCCCAGTTGATTGAATTGACCGAGCTGACGCGCCGGCCGGCCTTCAGCGCCTGCACGCCCAGCAGGGCCTTCACCAGCCGCTGGCAGTCGTCAAAATCGCCGCGCACCGCCAGGTTCAGCACATTGGATGCCCCGGTCGTCGTCATCTGCAGCCGCTGCATCGGCGACACCCGGCCCAGCGGATGCAGGACCACCAGATCGATCCGGTCCGCGCCGGCGAAGGCGTTGACCGCCGCCGCGCCCGTGTCTCCGCTGGTCGCGGTCAGGAGCAGCAGCCGCTCGCCGGACGCCGCCAGCAGGCTCTCGGCCATTCCGGCCACCAGCTGCATGGCCAGGTCCTTGAACGCCGCCGTCGGCCCGTGGAACAGCTCCAGCACATGCAGGCCGGGCTCCAGCTCGACCAGCGGGACCACATCCGGATGCAGGAAGCGGTCCTGCACCCGTCGCGCGGCCGCCGCCAGCGCGCCCTCGGGCAAGGCCTCGCCGACAAAGGGGGTCAGCAGGCGGGTCGCGATCGTCGCATAGTCCGCCCCGCCCGCCGTCAGCTCCGCCAGATCCAGGCTCGGCCAGCGCGACGGCGCGAACAGGCCGCCGTCGGGCGCGATGCCGTTGATCACCGTGCCGGCGAAATCGGTCAGGGGCGAGCGGCCGCGGGTGCTGACGTAGGACAGGGACATGATCCCTTCGTCGGCAACTCCGGCGCGCCCGTCAATGACGGACGGGCGCGCCGGCGACGCTTTAGAACTTCAGGCGCACATTCACGCCCGCAGTGTGGCTTTCGATCTTGTCGCCGAACTCGCCGACATAGTTCAGGCGCAGCGACAGGCCGTCGTCGTTTCCGAACCGGACGTCGGCCCCGACCCGCCACGCCTGCTCGTCGATCGGCGTGGTGATGAAGGCCGGCGCCGCATCCGGATTGGAGCCCAGCAGACGCATCGGAGCCACGAGTTCGTCTTCCGAATGGAAGACCCGGCCCACGGTGAGGACGGCCGAAGCGCTGGACGACTGCCCGTAGTCCGAACGGAAGCCGAAGGCGACCTCGGGGTTCAGGGCGCCGATCACCTCGGTGTCCGCGAAGCCCTGGACGCCCAGGCCGGCCATGCCCTCTTCGACGAAGCCGTCGCGGTACAGGGCCGTCACCGATCCCCGCAGGGCCGGGCGGGCATAGAAGGCGCCGGCGCCGAAGATGTGCGCCACCTCGGCGTCCATCCGCAGATAGCCGGTGTCGTTGTTCGACTCGCCCTTCAGCGGCTGGAAGACGTTGCTCAGGCGCGTCGTCTCGACGGCCTGCCAGCCGGCGCTGATCGACACGCCCATCTGGCCGCCGTCCGGCGCGGTCTGGCGCAGGCCGAGGCCGCCGTGGAAGCCGTCGCCCTCGAACACGGCCCGGCCGTTGTCCACGAAATTGTGGCCCAGGTCGTCGTAGCCCAGGGCTCCGCCCACCACCCAGCCCTGCCCGATCGGCTGTTCGAAGCCGGTGCGGAAGCGGGCGGCGGCGTCGGCGGTGATGCCGAAGAACTCGCTGTCGCCCTCGCGTTCGAACTCGCTCGTTTCGATCTGCGCCCAGACGCACCGGTCGCTCGCCGGGGCGATGTCCGAACCGCAGTTGAAGATCTGGTCGGAGAAATCACGCGAAGCGCTGAACTGCGTCACTGTCGGAGCCAGCAGAGGTTCCGGGTTCAACTCGTTGAAGATGTAGCGGTAAGCATCCTCGTCGCCGGCCTGGAGATTGCCGATCAGGGCCATCAGCTGGCCGATGCCCGACGACCCGCCGGCGGCGATGGCCGAGTCCATGTGGTAGCCGAGGGCCCGCCCGTTCCGGTTCAGGAAGTCCTGGCCGAAATGGGTGTTGAACGCGAGGTGCACGCCGTCGGCGTCCGCCTCGATCCGGTAGTCCATCGCCAGCGTGTCCTCGATCTCCAGGCCGTGATCGACGCCCACGCCGCCGGTGGCGAACAGGGTGACGCGGTTGGAGTTCTCCAGCCAGGTCAGGACCACCTCGCCCGTGCCGTCGACGGTGGCGTCGCCGGTCGCGTTGACCCGGTCCGAGGCATAGGGGCCGTAGGCCACGTCGAAGACCAGATGGCCGGTTCCCGTCTGGACGTAGTCACCGTCCAGCGCGACCGTGTTGATGACCCGCGCTCCGTAATAGAGGTTGGTCGACGGATCGCCCTCGGCGTCCAGATCGCCGAACGTCGCCCCGCCGGCCAGGTCGATCGGGGTCCGCGAGGCGCTGAGCCCCATCACGAAGTCGCCGGCGTTGGTGAACACGCCGCTGCTGCCCGGACCGTCCTGCAGGTCGATGGTGTTGAAGGCCAGGAAGGTCCCGCCCGCGCCATTCAGCACCGCGTTGGTCCCCGACCCCAGGTCGATGTTGCCGAAGATCGCGCCGGTGTTCTCGACCCGATCATCGCCCGCGCCCGTGTCGATCGCCAGGCCCGAGACAGCCGAGACCGAGCCCGAGGTGCGGATCAGGTTGGACGCGCCGCCCGACAGGCGGACGCCGACCCCGGCGCCCGCGCCGCCCCGGACCATGTTGTCCGATAGGACGGTGATGTTCCCCGCCCCCGTGCCGCCCAGGCTCTGGGCGAAGACGCCGATCGAATCCTCGCCCGGAGCGAAGACCACGCCCGAGACGTCGAGGTTGATCGCGCCGCCCGCGCCCGCGCCGCCGGCCGTGCCGGCGAAGACGCCGTCGATCCAGCCGCCGCCGCCGCCCAGGCTCTGGGCGATGACGCCATAGGCTCCATCGCCCATGACCACGATATTGCCGGTGTGGTTCAGGCCGATGACGCCGCCGTTGCCGCTGTTGGCGACGTTCAGGTTCACCGTGGCGTTGTCGAAGGAGCCGAACACCGCGCCGCCGCCGCCGCCGATGGACTGCAGCAGCATGCCGTGCGAGCCGGCGCCGGTGGTCTGCAGGTCCCCGCTGTGGATCAGATCGATGGAGCCGCCGTTGCCGGTCGCGCCCAGGGTTCCGCCCAGATTGACGATCGGCGCGTTGACGCCGCTCATCAGGGTGACGCCGCCGCCCGCTCCGATCGACTGCACGACCAGCAGGGGCGAATGATCGCCCAGGCTGATGCCCCCGCCGCTGAAGTTCGAGTTGATCGCGCCGCCGTCGTTTCCGAGGCCGCCCGAAGCGCCCAGGCTTACGGTGACGACCGTATCGCCCAGCGCGGCCAGCGGATCGAGGATCACCGGCTGGACCATCGGGCTCAGGACGTCGTCCTTGTCCGTCAGGCTCGGTTGGACCTGCGGTCCGCCCGCCACGACGACGGGGCTGACCTTGGACGAGACGCCGGGCTGGGTCGCCGGGACCGGGCCGCTGTTCTTGGTCGACAGGGCCGGCATCACTTCCGGCGCCGGAGCGGCCGGAAGCGCCGGGGCCCCGTTGGCCGAGCCCGCGCCGCTGACGACCACGGTGGCGAAGCCGCCGCCGCCGCCGATCGACTGCAGGATGACCCCCGCCGACAGGTCGCCCGAGGTGCCGATCCGGCCGACCTGGGTGCGGTTGATGGCGCCGCCGTCCGAGGTCTGGCTGTTGACCGCGCCGAGGGTGACGGAAACGTCGCCCAGCAGGGTCCCCGCCGGAGCGGTCAGATCCATGACGCCGCGCCCGCCGCCGCCGCCGATGCTCTGGAACAGGGCGCCCGGGGCGCCCTCGCCCACGGTGGTCAGGCTGCCCGAGTGGCCGCCCAGGATGTCGCCGCCCCTGTTGTCGACGCCGTCGATGCCGCCCAGGTCGATCTGGAACGCCAAGGGGGCCGCCGGCAGGATCACGGTCGGATCGTTCAACGCGGCCAGGGTGGCCGACAGATTGACCGTGCCGCCGCCGCCGCCGACCGACTGCATGAAGGCGCCCACGCCGTGATCGCCGCCGACGCCGAAGGCGCCGCTGGTGTTCACGGTGACCGAACCGGCATTCATGCCGCTGGCCCCGTCGGCGCCCGCGCGG
Organism: Brevundimonas sp.; assembly: GCF_023259385.1. Classification (GTDB taxonomy): domain Bacteria; phylum Pseudomonadota; class Alphaproteobacteria; order Caulobacterales; family Caulobacteraceae; genus Brevundimonas. The sequence continues at coordinate 4,776 of NZ_JAHFPF010000241.1, forward strand.
GCCGCCACCAGGGGGTCCGCCGGGGGCGGCGGCGTGCCGGATCCGACGAAGGGTACGCCCGGCAGGCCGGTGACGCCCGAGAAGTCGAGCGCCAGGGTGCCGCCGCCGCCGTTGATGCTCTCGGCGTTGATGGCCATGGAGCCGGCGCCCAGCACGGTGATATCGCCGCTGTGGTTGACGGTGACCGAACCGCCGATCCCGCCCGCGCCGCCGCCGAAGACGCCGCCGATCAGGGCCGACAGGGCGTTGCCGATGACCAGGCTGCCCGGCTCGGCCGTCAGCGAGAAGCCGAGGTTGGCGTTGCCGCCGCCCCCGCCGATCGACTGGGCCTGGATGCCGAGGCGCCGATGATCAGGTTGCCGGCGATGGCCATGCCGCCGTTGCCGCCCCCGCCGCCCAGCGACTGGGCGAAGATGCCGTGGGCGCCGTCGCCGGCCGTGTCGA
>NZ_JAHFPF010000242.1:0-4782 GCF_023259385.1 Brevundimonas sp.
TCCTGGGCGCCCGCCGCGCCGAGCGAGTGGCCCGTCAGCGACTTGGTCGAGGAGATCATCGGCAGGTCGTCGCCGAAGACGTTGCGCACCGCGCCCATCTCCTTGCTGTCGCCGACCGGCGTCGAGGTGCCGTGCGGATTCAGGTAGTCGATGCGCGGATTGCCGGCCATTTCCAGCGCGATCTTCATGCAGCGCTCAGCGCCCTCGCCCGAGGGCGCGACCATGTCGTAGCCGTCCGAATTGGCGCCGTAGCCGGTCACCTCGGCGTAGATCTTGGCGCCGCGCGCCACGGCGCGTTCGTACTCTTCCAGCACGACGATGCCGGCGCCGCCGGCGATGACGAAGCCGTCGCGGTCCTTGTCATAGGCGCGGCTGGCCTTGTTGGGCGTCTCGTTGAAGTTGGACGACATGGCGCCCATGGCGTCGAACATGTTCGACATGGACCAGTCGATGTCCTCCACGCCGCCGGCGAAGACGACGTCCTGCTTGCCCCAGGCGATCTGTTCGGCGCCCGCGCCGATGCAGTGGGCGCTGGTCGCGCAGGCCGAGCTGATCGAATAGTTGATGCCCTTGAGCTCGAACCAGGTGGCCAGCACGGCCGAGGGGCCCGAGGCCATGGCCTTGGGCACGGCGAACGGCCCGATACGCTTGGGCGAGCCCTTTTCGATCGTGGTCTGGGCCGCCTGCAGGATGACCTGGGTCGAGGGGCCGCCCTCGCCGACGATCAGGCCGATGCGCTCGGACTTGATCTCTTCCGGAGTCATGCCGGAGTCCTTCAGGGCTTCCTCGAAGGCGATGTGGCCCCAGGCGGTGCCGTTGGCCAGGAAGCGCGCGGCACGGCGGTCGACCAACGGAGCCCAGTCCTCGGCGCTGACGCCCAACGCCGGCGGAGCCCAGACCTGCGAACGGAAGCCGTGCGTGACGTGGTCGGGGGCGGTTTGCACGCCCGACTTCGCCTCGCGCAGCGATGCGATGACCTCTTCCTGGCCCGTGCCGATGGAAGAAACGATGCCCAGCCCGGTGACGACGACACGCCGCATGGTGGTTTCCTTCTAAGAACGCTCAGTCGCCGCGTAGTGCGCGGTCTGTCTGAATATAGGGATTCAGCCGCCGGCCGCTTCCGTGGTCGCGCCGAACAGGCCGACGCGCATGTCGTTGCAGGTGTAGATCACCTCGCCGTCAGCCTCGAGCACGCCGTCGGCGATGCCCATGACCAGCTTGCGGTTGATCACGCGCTTCAGGTCGATCTTGTAGACGACCTTCTTGATGTGCGGCTGGACCTGACCGGTGAACTTGACCTCGCCGACGCCGAGCGCGCGGCCCTTGCCGGGGCCCCCGATCCAGCCGAGGTAGAAGCCGACCAGCTGCCACATGGCGTCCAGGCCCAGGCAGCCCGGCATGACCGGATCGCCGATGAAGTGGCACTGGAAGAACCAGAGGTCCGGATGGATATCCAGCTCGGCCTCGACATAGCCCTTGCCGTGCGCGCCGCCGTCGGCGTTGATCTTGGTGATCCGGTCGAACATCAGCATCGGCGGGGCCGGCAGCTGGGCGTTGCCCGGCCCGAACAGCTCACCCCGGCCCGAGGCCAGCAGGGCTTCATAGTCAAACGACGACGGATATTTCAGCTCGGTCAAAAGCGTTCTCGTTGCGGCAGGGCGCGACTTCGCGTCCGGATGTTGCCGTGGGGTTACACGAGGGAACCCGGGCGCTCAAACGTTTTAACAGACCGGTGGAGTCCTACCGTTCGGCCCGTCCCGTGCCCGCGGGCCGGTTGGCGTTGCACAGGGCGTGGTCCTGGGCGCCGAACACCGCGCGCTGACGCAGCCAGCCGCGCAGACGACGGACGCGGACCTCGCACCACTGGTCGACGCACGCGTCCAGCGACACCAGCGAGCGGGGCGACAGGCGGGCGCGCACCGGCGAGGTGTCGGAGCGTCCGGCGTGGATGGCGATTTCCTCGCGGGAGGCGTTGAAGACGCTGCGGCGGCTGGAGACCACGCTGCGGTGGACCCAGGCGACCGCGCCTTCGGGATCGCAGATCTTCCGCCATTCGGCGGTTTCGGCGATGACCTGAACCGGCAGGCCCGGGACGCGGTATTCCCATAGGATCGGATAGTCGAGCCCCGGCCCCTGGCGCGCCCGGACCTCGTCGGACTTGAGCGACAGCCAGCGCGGCACGGGTTGGCCGCTGGGGGTCGGGCGGCCGCCCGGCATGGCGTTTCCGGCCCCGGCCATGACGCCGAGCCCGACCAGGGCGGCGACCAGCGCGACGCGCTTGAGGCGAGGAACTTTGCCAGACACCGGGAGGACCATTAAAGCCGGGGACGTGAAACCGAAGGCTCCGAATGTCCTCTCCCCGGCTTAAGGTCGTATTAACCAGACGCTTGCCCGACGCCGTGGAGACACGGATGCGCGAGCTGTTCGACGCCGAGCTTAACCTGACCGACCGTCCGATGGACCGGGCGGCGCTGGAGGCCGCGGTGCAACGGGCCGACGTCCTGGCGCCGACCATCACCGACATCATCGACGCCGACCTGATCTCCAAGGCCGGGCCGCAGCTGAAGATGATCGCCAATTTCGGCGCGGGCGTGGATCACATCGACGTGGACGCGGCGGTCGGTCGGGGCCTGATCGTCACCAACACCCCGGGGGTGCTGACCGAGGACACGGCGGATCTGGCCATGACCCTGATCCTGGCGGTCAGCCGCCGGATCGTGGAGGGGGCGCAGGTCATGCAGGAGGGCCGGTTCGAGGGCTGGAGCCCGACCTGGATGACCGGGCGCAAGCTCTGGGGCAAGCGGCTGGGCATCGTCGGCATGGGCCGGATCGGCCAGGCCTTGGCCCGCCGCGCCAAGGCCTTCGGGATGCAGGTCCACTATCACAACCGCAAACCCGTCCCCGACATGATCGCTGAGGAACTGGGCGCGACCTACTGGGACGACTTGGACCAGATGCTGGCGCGGATGGACCTGATTTCGCTGAACACCCCGGCGACGAAGGACACGCATCATCTGCTGTCGGCGCGGCGGCTGGCCCTGCTGCGGCCCGAGGCCATTCTGGTCAACACCGCGCGGGGCGAGCTGATCGACGAGGCGGCGCTGGCCGAGGCGGTGGCGCAGCGGCGCATCGCGGGCGTCGGACTGGACGTGTTCGAGCAGGAGCCCAAGGTGCATCCGGGTCTGCTGGGGCACGCCAACGTCGTGCTGCTGCCCCACCTCGGCTCGGCGACGATCGAGGCCCGTCAGGACATGGGCGACCGGGTCATCGCCAACATCCAGACCTTCGCCAACGGCCACCGTCCGCCGGACCGCGTGATTCCCGCGATGTTCTGACGCTCCGGCTTGACGGCGCGGCGACGCTTCGGTTGTTTGCCGGAACAAGTCTTGGGGGATTACCGTGAAGTGTGGATTGAGCGAGGCGGCGCAGGCCGCCCTGTCGCGGCGTGGGCTGTTGGTCGGCGTCGGGGCGCTGGCGGGTATGGCGGCGTTGCCGACCGGGGTCGGATCGGCCCGGGCCCAGACCGCCCCGCACGCCATCGGTGACTTCTTCGGATCGACCGGAACGCGGGCCGTGTCGCTGTCGCCGTCGGGCGCGCGCATCGCCGTGCTGGAACAGCTGGGCACCCAGGAAGAGCCCAACGGCGCCATCGACATCATCCAGGCGGACGACCCCGAGGGCACGCGCCGCCGGCTCGATCTCGGTCCGGTCGAGGTCAACTACCTCTACTGGGGCAGCGACGACCGGCTGCTGGTGGGCGTCCTCATTCGCCAGAAGACGGCGCGGCGCTCGCAAGCCGGCTCCAATTTCACCACGCCCGGCGTCGAATATACGACGCGGCGCGCCCTGTCGGTGAACGTCAGCACCGGCGCCATCGTGGTCCTGTTCAACGACCAGCGTCAGCGCATGCGCGCCACCGCCGACATGGGCCGGATCATCGACCTGCTGCCCAACGATCCCGACCACGTGCTGATGGCGGCCTGGGAGGCGGACGGGATCATGGCCCTGCACAAGGTCAACCTGGCCACCGGCAGCGCCGAGCGGATCGAGCGCGGCAGCGCCGGCACCTTCAACTGGCGCACGGTGAACGGCGTCCCCGTCATGCGGCATGACGTCAACAGCCGCGGCACGATGGAGACCATCATGGTCCGCGCGCCGGGTGAAACGGAATGGAAGATGGCGCGTCGTTCGCGCTTCCGCGACGCGCCGGACTTCTACTGGGTCGGCGGCACGGACCGTCCGGGGACGGTGCTGGTCCGGGCCCGACTGGAAAGCGAGGACGTGCAGTCCGTCCGCGAGATGGACCTGGCCACCCTGGCCGTCGGCCCGCCGCTGAACGGTCGCGCCGGCCGCGACGTGAGTTACGGCCTGCGCGACTCCGCGGGTCACTATCTCGGCGCGGCCTACTATGGCGAGCGGCTGGAGTATGAGTTCGCCGATCCGACGCTGGCGCCGCACCATCGCGCCCTGAACCGCTTCTTCGACAACCAGTGCAACGTGACCCTGACCGGCGTCGACGCCGCCCGGAACCGCTTCATCGCGGCGGTCGAGGGACAGAACGAGCCGGGCTCGTGGTATTTCTACGACAAGGCCGCGCGGGCGATCGTTCACATCGGCTCCGCCACGGCCCTGGTCACGGAGCGTCTCGGCGCCGGCGAGATCCTGCAGGTCCAGACCCGCGACGGGGCGACCATCGAGGCCTACCTCATCGCGCCTCCGGGTGGAGCGCCGGGGCCGTTGATCGCCCTGCCCCACGGCGGACCCGAGATGCGCGACACGCCT
>NZ_JAHFPF010000242.1:4810-5201 GCF_023259385.1 Brevundimonas sp.
CAAGGTCGCCATCATGGGCACCAGCTACGGCGGTTACGCGGCCCTGATGAGCGCCGCCAAGCGACCGGATCTCTACAAGGCCGCGATCGGCATCTGCGGCGTCTACGATCTGCCGGACATGCTGGCCTGGGAAGAGCGCGAGGATGATCTGGCGGGCAAGCCGATCTACGAGTTCTGGACCAAGCGCATCGGCGACCGCCGCACGGAGGCCGCCGCGATCGAGGCCGCCTCGCCGCGGCGTCGGATCAGTGACATCACCTGCCCGGTGCTGCTCGTCCACGGCGTCGAGGACGGCGTCGTGCCGATCATACAGTCCCGGCGTATGCGCGACGCCTTCCGCGCCGCCGGACGGCCGGTTGAGCTGATCGAGGTCGAGGACTTCGGCCACGGG
>NZ_JAHFPF010000243.1 GCF_023259385.1 Brevundimonas sp.
GCTCGGTCATGCACATCGTCTCGGATGTGCAGGGCATGGCCGATCCCAAACTGGACGCGGTCGACACCCTGCTGGCCGCCCTGCCCGCCGGCACCCTGTCGGGCGCGCCGAAGGTACGGGCGATGGAGATCATCGACGAGCTGGAAGAGGTGAAGCGCGGCGTCGGCTACGGCGGCGGCGTGGGCTATATCTCGGCGGGCGGCGAGGCGGACATCTGCATCGTCCTGCGCACCGCCCTGTTCGCCGACGGCCAGATCCATGTGCAGGCGGGAGCCGGCGTCGTCGCCGACAGCGATCCGGCGGCGGAATATGCCGAAACCCGGGCCAAGGCGCGCGCGCCCATGCGGGCGGCGGACGAAGCCTGGCGCTATCCGTTCGGCAACAGGGCCTGATCGATCGGCGGTGCGTCCTGGAAGCGGACGCCCGGCCCGAGGATCATCACCCCGGCCATCAGCACCGCCGCCGTCGCGGCCAGGGCCGCCGCGCCGAGCGCGGGCCATGGGCTGCTCCGCGTCGCCGCGGGATCGGTCAGCAGGATACGCGCCTTCTGGATGCCGTCGGCCATTCGAGCCTCCCCGTTCGAAGAGTCCCAATTCGATCCAATACGGTTAACGCAATCTTACCGGCCTCCTGAGACGCCTTGGGCGCTTGGCGCGGCGGGCCGTAGTCCCTAGAAGCCAAGTCATGATCCTCGTCGTCGATAACTACGACAGCTTTACCTACAACCTCGTCCACTACCTGGCGGAGTTGGGCGCGGAGACGCGCGTCGTGCGCAACGACGACCTGACCGCCGCTGAGGCCTGGGCGCTGAAGCCCGAGGCCGTGCTGCTGTCGCCCGGTCCGTGCACGCCCAACGAGGCCGGCGTCTGCCTGGCCCTGATCGACACCGCGCCGCTGGACATGCCGATCTTCGGCGTCTGCCTGGGCCATCAGGCGATGGGCCAGGCGTTCGGCGGCGACGTGATCCGCGCCAAGGCCCTGATGCACGGCAAGACCTCGCCGATCCTTCACGAGGGCAAGAGCGTGTTCCGCGGCCTGCCCTCGCCGTTCACGGCCACGCGCTACCACTCGCTGGCGGTGAAGCGGGAGACCCTGCCGGACGTGCTGGAGGTCACCGCCTGGACCGCCGACGGCGAGATCATGGGCCTGGCCCACAAGACCCGCCCCATCCACGGTGTGCAGTTCCATCCGGAATCGATCGCCACCGAGCACGGCCACGACCTGCTGGCCAACTTCCTGGACCTCGCGGGCGTGAAGCGCCGGGCGATGGTCTGAGGTGGCGGACACCTTCAAGCCCCTGCTGGCCAAGCTGGTCGACGGCAAGACCCTGTCGGACGCCGAGGCGCACGCTTTCTTCGCCGCCTGCCTGCGCGGCGAGCCGACCCCGGCCCAGGTCGCCGCCGCCGTCACCGCCCTGCGCATCCGCGGCGAGACGGTGGGCGAGATCGCGGCCTTCGCCACCGCCATGCGCGAGGCGGCCCTGACGCTGGACCATCCGTGGGACGTCATCGACACCTGCGGCACCGGCGGCGACGGCCAGCACACCTTCAACATCTCCACGGCGGCGGCGCTAGTGCTGGCGGGCGCGGGCCTGAAGGTCGCCAAGCACGGCAACCGGGCGCTGAGCTCGAAGTCCGGCTCCTCCGACGTGCTGGCGGTGCTGGGGGTCAATCTGCAGGCCGGCCAGGCCCAGCAGTTGCGCGCGCTGGACCGGGCGGGGATCGCCTTCCTGTTCGCCCCCTCCTACCACGGCGCCATGCGCCACGTCGGGCCGGTGCGGGCCGAGATCGGCTTCCGCACCGTGTTCAACCTGCTGGGCCCGCTGTCTAATCCGGCCCAGGCGAAGCGGCAGGTGATGGGCGTCTACGATCCCCGCCTGCTGGAGCCGCTGGCCGAGGTGCTGGGCCGCCTGGGCGCCGTGCGGGCCTGGACCGTGCACGGCCAGGGCCTGGACGAACTGACCGTCACCGGCGAGACCGAGGTGGCGGAATGGAAGGACGGCGCCGTGCGCCGCTTCACCGTCACGCCCGAGGACGCCGGACTGGCCCGCCACGACCTCTCTGCCATCCGCGGCGGCGACGCCGAGGCGAACGCCGCCGCCCTGACCGCCCTGCTGGACGGAGCGAAGGGCGCCTATCGCGACGTGGTGCTGCTGAACGCCGCCGCCGGGCTGGTGGTGGCCGACAAGGCCGCCGACCTGGCCGAGGGCGCGGCCCAGGCCGCCGCCGTCATCGACGACGGACGCGCGGCCAAAGCCCTGGCCGAGCTGGTCGCCGCCACCAACACCCCCATCGAGGAAGAGGAGCCGGCGTGACCGACGTGCTGGACCGCATCGCCGCCTACAAGCGCGAGGACGTCGCCGCCCGCAAGGCGGCCCTGTCGCAGGACGCGGTCGAGGCGCGGGCCGCCCTGGCCTCCGCCCCGCGCGGCTTCCGCGCCGCGTTGGACAGCCATGTCGTGGAGACCGGCCGACCGGCCCTGATCGCCGAGATCAAGAAGGCCAGCCCGTCCAAAGGCCTGATCCGCGCCGATTTCGATCCGCCGGCGCTGGCGAAAGCCTATGAGCGCGGCGGCGCGACCTGCCTCTCGGTCCTGACCGACGGCCCCAGCTTCCAGGGCGACGACGCCTATCTGGCCGCCGCCCGGAACGCGGTCGCCCTGCCCTGCCTGCGCAAGGACTTCCTGGTCGATCCGTGGCAGGTGGCCGAAAGCCGGGCCCTGGGCGCCGACTGCATCCTGATCATCCTGGCCATGATCGACGACGCCTTGGCCGCCGAACTTCTGTCGGAGGCGGAACGCTTCCGCATGGACGCCCTGATCGAGACCCACGACGAGGCCGAGATGGCCCGCGCCTGCAAGCTGGGCAGCGATCTGGTCGGGGTGAACAACCGCTCCCTGCGCACCTTCGAGGTCGATCTGGAGACCACCGAACGCCTCGCCATGCTCAGCCCCGTCCGCGCCCTGCTGGTGGCCGAGAGCGGCATCTTCACCCCGGACGACGTGCAACAGGTCTCCGACGCCCACGCCCAGGCCATCCTCGTCGGCGAAAGCCTGATGCGTCAGGATGACGTGGAAGCGGCGACGCGGGCGCTGCTGGCCTAGGCCGGGACCACCGCAACGGCGGCCCGCGGATCAGGCCCGTAGCGGTTTGGCCCCTGCTGGCCAGGGCGCAGGAGCAGCACCAGGACGATCAAGGCGACCGGAAACAGAAGCACCTTCCACGACTCCAGCGGGTCAGGCTGAAACAGCCATTCGGGATTCCGCACCGCGAAGACCACCCGATATGACTCGTAGAGGTTCATCACGGGGAACGGCGGCACCAACAGGGCCCACCATCCCGACAGGCCCTGGTCATGGAGGCGTCGGACGAACAGGGCGGCGAATGGAACGCACAAAGCGACGTCCACGAACGCCCGACCGTACCATTCAGCGTCCCACTGCAGGGCGTTGAGCGGAATTCTCAGCAGGAGCGACGGGATCAAGAGCAGGATGTAGATGTAGATCACATCCACGATCCTCGCGCGGCCTCTGAAGCTGACCAGTTCGCCGGCCAGAGCCTTGAGCCGGTCGCCGACCCCCGCGAGCAATGTGTCCAAGCCGTCCTCCCTCTTGTCCGCACCATGACGTCCCATCGTTTCGCGGGCAACGCCGGCTTGACGGTAACCCTGCCTTAACCGGAACACCTCAGGAACAGTTTCTGGACGTTTGCGGTTTGTTCCGCTAGCGTTCTGGAAACCGGATTCGCCTCGAGGACGTCATGCTCACGCGCAAACAGCACGAACTGCTCATGTTCATCCACGAGCGGATTCAGGAGACCGGCGTGTCTCCGTCCTTCGACGAAATGAAGGAGGCGCTGGATCTGGCGTCCAAGTCGGGCATCCACCGCCTGATCACAGCGCTGGAGGAACGGGGCTTCATCCGCCGCCTCGCTCACCGGGCGCGGGCGCTGGAGGTCACCAAGCTGCCGGAACAGGCGACGCAGGGCGCGCCGCGCGGTCATGCGGGCTTCAAGCCGGGCGTGATCGAGGGCGGCGGCCGTCCGCAGGCCGCCGAACCGGCCAACGACACCCGCGAACTGTCGCTGATGGGCAAGATCGCGGCGGGTACGCCCATCGACGCCATCGAGCACGAGACCGCCCGCTATCCGGTGCCGGAGGCCATGCTGGGCTCTGGCGAGCATTATCTGCTCGAGATCGAGGGCGACTCGATGATCGAGGCCGGCATCCTCAACGGCGATCTGGTGATCATCAAATCGACCGAGAACGCCTCGTCCGGCGAGATCGTCGTGGCCCTGGTCGAAGGCGAACAGGCCACGCTGAAGCGCCTGCGCAAGAAGGGCGCCTCCATCGCGCTGGAGCCCGCCAACCGCAACTACGAAACCAAGATCTACGGCTCGGACCAGGTCGCCGTGCAAGGCAAGCTGGTCGGCCTCATCCGCCGGTATCACTAGGCGCGTCGCCGAACCGGCTCCACGGCCGATCGCCACGCACATCCGACACCCACAGGGCTCGCCAGCGGTTCGCCGCGGCGGGCCCTTCGCGTTTCAGCTCCACCGCCCCGCCCCGGGCGTAGTCCAGCCCGTCCAGCACCAGCCGCCCTTCGCAGGACGGCGGAAGCGCGGCCAGTTCGCCCCGCACACTGACGACCGGGGCTGACCGGCACAGGGGGTCCAGCTGCTCCGCCGACGGCGCGCGGCGGCCCCACCACAGGGCTACGGGACCGGAGGTCTCCGGCGCGCAGGAGAACCGGCCGCAGGTCCAGCGCTCCGCGGGCCGATCCACCGCCTGCAGCCCCCGCCGCCGGGTCCAGACATCGACCGCGAACTGGCGCACGCCGGGCCGGACGATCACAGCCTGCCGGTCCTGAACAAAGGCCGCCTGCGTGCCGGCGTCGCCGATCCACAGGTCCGGCGCCGGGTCGCGCGGCCAGATCAGCACCGCGCAGGCCAACGGCAGGCCCAGCCACCGCAGCGGCCCTCTCCAGAGACAGCAGAACAGCACCCCGAGGAAGGCGATGGGCAGGACGATGTCCGGCGCGCTGGCGATGGTCCGCACTGCGCCCGGCAAACCCGCAACCCGTTCACCGATGGCCAGCATCAGGTCGATGCCCCGCGCCGCCAGCCACAGGAAGGGCGCGCCCAGCCCGATCGGCTCCAGCAGGGCGCCCAGGGCCAGGGCGGGCATG
>NZ_JAHFPF010000244.1 GCF_023259385.1 Brevundimonas sp.
GGGGAACAGACCCACCTTGATCTCGGGCAGGCCCAGCTGGATCTTGTTGTCGTTCTCGACCACGCGGTAGTGGGCCGCCAGGGTGAACTCCAGCCCGCCGCCCAAAGCGAGGCCGTTGATCGCGGCCGCGATCGGCTTGCCCGAGGTCTCCAGCGCACGGAACGCGCCGTTCAGCTTCCAGCCGGCGTCGAACGCCTTCTGCAGGTCGCCGCCGCCCGACAGCACGCCGCCGGCCATGTCGCCCAGGTCCGCGCCGGCGCAGAAGCCCGAGGCCTTGCCCGAGGTGATGACGGCGCCCTTGATGGCCTCGTCGGTCTTGATGCGTTCGACCAGCTCGGGGATTTCCTTCATCACCGAGGAGGTCAGGGTGTTCATCGAACGGCCCGGCACGTCGAAGGCGATGACGGCGATGCCGTCGGCGTCGACGTCGATCTTGAAGTTTTCCATAGTCATTCGCTCCGGATCAGACGCGTTCGATGACGGTGGCGGTGCCCATGCCGCCGCCGATGCACAGGGTGATCAGGGCCGTCGACTTGTTCGAGCGTTCCAGCTCGTCCAGGGCGATGCCGGTGATCATGGCGCCGGTGGCGCCCAGGGGGTGGCCCATCGAGATGCCGCCGCCGTTCACATTCATCTTGGCGTGGTCGATGTTCAGGGCCTGCATGTAGCGCAGGACGACGGCGGCGAAGGCCTCGTTCAGCTCCCACACGTCGATGTCGTCGGGCGTCATGCCCAGCTTGCCCAGCAGTTTGCGGGTCACATATTCCGGGCCGGTCAGCATGATCGACGGCTCCGAGCCGATCGAGGCGCCGCCCAGGATCTTGGCGCGCGGCTTCAGGCCCAGGGCCTGGCCGGCTTCCAGCGAACCGATCAGCACGCCGGCCGAACCATCGACGATGCCGGACGAGTTGCCGGGGGTATGGACGTGGTTGACGCGCTCGACCTCGGGGTAGCGCTGGTTGATCACGCTGTCGAAGGCCATTTCGCCCATCATGGCGAAGGAGGGGTTCAGGCCGCCCAGGGTCTGCATGTCCGTGTTCGGACGAATGGTCTCGTCACGGTCCAGGCGCACGAGGCCAAGCTGGTCCAGAACGGGGATGACCGAGTTCTTGAACCGTCCCTCGGCCCAGCTCTTGGCCGAGCGCTTGTGGCTCTCGACCGAATAGGCGTCGACGTCGTCGCGGCTGAAGCCCCATTTGGAGGCGATCATGTCGGCCGAGACGCCCTGGGGCACGAAATAGGTCGGGAAGGCCGAGGACGGATCGACCGGCCAGGCGCCGCCGTCCGAGCCCATCGGCACGCGGCTCATGGCCTCGACGCCGCCGCCGACGGCGAAGTCGGCCTCGCCGGACTTCACCTTGGCCGCGGCCATGTTCACCGCTTCCAGGCCCGAGGCGCAGAAGCGGTTGATCTGGACGCCCGCCGTGGTCTGGGCCCAGCCGGCGTTCAGCACGGCGGTGCGGGCGATGTCCGCGCCCTGTTCGCCCACCGGCGAGACGCAGCCCAGGATCACGTCGTCGACCTTGGAGGTGTCCAGGCCGTTGCGGTCGCGCAGGGCTTCCAGCACCTGGGTGGCCAGCGACAGGGCGGTGATCTCGTGAAGCGATCCGTCCTTCTTGCCCTTGCCGCGCGGGGTGCGCACGGCGTCGTAGATGTAGGCGTCGGCCATGGAGGAGGTCTCTTTCTTGGGTCCCCTAACGCTCGGCGCGCGGCGCCTCGCTGCTTGAGGGGAGGGTGCGGAATTGAAACTTGGGCAGCAGAAAGCGTACGTTTACGTCAACGTCAAGTAACAACCGTGAAGGCGTCCGCAAGGGGATGTGGGCGGCGTCACTCCGCCGCGTGGCAGACGGCCTCGACGTTGAAGCCGTCGGGGTCGAGGACGAAGGCGGCGTAGTAGGTCGCGCCGTAGTGGGGACGCACGCCCGGCGCGCCGTTGTCGCGGCCCCCCGCCGCCAGCGCCGCGGCGTGGAAGGCGTCGACCTGACCGCGGGTCGCGGCGCGGAAGGCGATGTGGTTGGCCTCGCCCGGACGGTCCTTGTCGGCGATGACGAAATCGATCTCGCCGTCGACGCCGAACATGACGACGGTGGTCCCGTCCTCGGCGATCTCGTGCGCCACCGCGTAGCCGAGCGGGGCGAGGGCTTTCTCATAGAAGGCGCGGGAGGCGGCGATGTCGGCGACGTCGAGGCCGATGTGGTCGAGCATGGCGGGCGATCTCCTGTGTCCGCTTTCAAACGCGCGAAACGGGCCGTTGTGTCAGCGACCGGACGCCCAAAGGGCTGAATTCGAGCGAACGACTCTCAGCTAGCTTGGCCTTTGGAACGGCGCGGCGAACGCGGCTTTCCGGGGTCGAAGCCATTGCCCAGGAGGAACCCCATGGCCCAGACCTACGAAGAGATGGACGCGATCGCGATGCTGAAGGCCGACCACCGCAAGGTGGAAGGAATCTTCGAGGCGTTCGAAAAGGCGACCAGCCGCGACCGCAAGCAGGCGCTGGCCGAACAGGCCTGCCTGGAACTGAAGGTCCACACCGCCATCGAGGAGGAGATCTTCTATCCGGCCTGTCGCGGTCGCATCGAGGACGATCTGCTGGATGAGAGCTACGTCGAACACGACGCGGCCAAGGCCCTGATCAACGAGATCGAGGCCGGCAGCCCGGCGGAGGACTTCTACGACGCCAAGGTGAAGGTGCTTTCCGAGATGATCGAGCACCACGTCAAGGAAGAGGAGCAGCGCGTTGAAGGCATGTTCAGCCAGGCCCGCGACGCCGGACTGGACATGGACGACCTGGCCGACCGCATGCGCGCCCGCAAGGCGACGGCGATGGAGGAGTTCCAGGCCGGCAAGCCCGCTGAGACGCGCACCATGGAAGGGGACGATGTGGCGAGCGCCCTGACCGACGAGCCGATGGACGGACAGGGCGTGCCGCTTGAGCGCTAGGCGGAACGCGAACGGGCGGCGTACGCTTTGATCCGGTCCGTCCTGTCCGGAGATCCGATGCGCCGTCTCGCCTGCCTGTCCCTCGCCTTGAGCGTCCTGCTCGTCACGCCGGGCTGCGCCGCCCCGTCCGATCCGGGCGACGAGCCGCGCACGGTGCGGCCGATCCGGCCGCCGCGGGACGCACTGCCCTCGGATGCGATCGAGGTGCGGGTGCTGCGGGCCCACAACGCCGAGCGGGCGCGGGTCGGGGCGCCGGCGCTGATCTGGGACGAGGGGCTGGAGCGCGAGGCGCGGGCCTGGGCCCAGCACCTGATCGACACCGGCGAGTTCGCGCACGACCCGGCACAGCACGGCCACGGCGAGAACCTGTGGACCGGCTGGGGCAATCGCCGCTGGACGCCGGAAGAGATGGTCGGGGAGTGGATCGCCGAGAAGGCGCAATACCGCCACGGCGCCTTCCCGGCCGTCAGCCGGACCGGCGACTGGACCGCCGTCGGCCACTACACCCAGCTGGTGTGGAGCGGCACGACCCACGTGGGCTGCGCCGTCGTCCGCCGCGGCGACCGGTCGGTGCTGAACTGCCGCTACTCCCCGCCGGGCAACATCGACGGCATGCGGGCCTACTAGCCCACGTACCCCGCCTGCATCAGCTCGGCGATGTGGACGATGGCCAGGGGGCGCTCGTCCTCGACGATCAGCAGGGTGGCGATCTTGTTCTGGGTCATCAGGTCGATGGCGTCGCTCATGCGCGCGCTGGGATCGATGACCTTGGGCCGAGGGCTCATGACGTCAGCGGCGGTCAGGCCCGACAGGTCGCCGCGCGCGAAGGCCCGGCGCACGTCGCCGTCGGTGACGATCCCGGCCAGGGTCCCGTCGGCGTTGACCACGGCGGCGGCGCCCTTGCGCCCTTCCGTGATGGCCGAGACGACCTCGGCGAAGGTCGCGGTCAGGGGCACGGTGGCCGGCGCCGGCGGACGGTCCCCCATCCAGTCGCGCACGCTCTGCAGGCTCATGCCCAGCTTGCCGCCGGGGTGGTGCAGGCCGAAGTCCTCGGCTGTGAAGCCGCGCCGCTCGGTCAGGACCATGGCCAGGGCGTCGCCCATCGCCAGGGTCATCAGGGTCGAGGTGGTCGGGGCCAGGCCGTCCGGGTGCGCCTCGGGCGCATTGGGCAGGGTCAGGCAGACGGCCGAGGAGCGGCCGAGGAAGCTGTTGGGGCGCTGGGTGATGCCGATGACCGGAATGCCCTCGCGCTGGCAATAGATCAGCGGATCGCGCAACTCGCGGCTCTCGCCCGAGTTGGAGATGGCCAGCAGCGTCACATCCTTGCGCAGCATGCCCAGGTCGCCGTGGCTCATCTCGGCCGGATGGACGAAGAAGGCGTTGGTCCCGGTGGAGGCCAGGGTGGCGGCGATCTTGCCGCCGATATGGCCCGACTTGCCCATGCCGGTGACCACCAGATAGCCGGGCCGCGACAGGATGATCTCGACCGCCCTGGCCAGGCTATCGTCGATGGCGGCCTCCAGCTGCTGCAGGGCCGCGATGTTCATCTCGATCACCTCGCGGGCGCGGGCGACCATAACGGCGGGATCGGCGGACAGAGTGGGTTCGGTCATGGACGAAAGCCTTTACAAGGAACGGCCTCTTGCTCAAACCGGCGAGGACCGGGCTCCAGTTCGCAGGTGGGGAAAGCATGAAGTTCGCGCATCTGGCGGCCGGCCTGTGCCTGTTCCTTTCGGCGTGCGGCGGACCCGCGGCGAGCTCGGACCTCAGCGCCGCGCTGGACGCCCAATTGCGGGCGAACGCCGAACGGTACGGCCCCCCGGCGCAGTCGGTGCTGGTCCTGCACAACGGCGAGGTGCTGTACCGCAACCAGATCGGCCTGGCGGATGTCGAGGCCGGACGGGCCGTGCGCCCGGACGACGTCTACGGCGTCTATTCGGTGAGCAAGCTGTTCGCGAGCACCCTGATCCTAGAACTGGCTGACAAGGGACGGCTGGACCTGAAGGCTCCGGCCGCCCGGTACGTGCCGACCCTGCCCGCGGCCTGGCGCGAGGTGCAGGTGGACCAGCTGCTCAGCCATGTCTCGGGCCTGCCCGACTTCGTCTCGGGCGCCGATGATACGACGGTCTTCCCATCGACCCGCGACGAGATGTTCCGCGTGATGGGCGAGCGGCCGTTCGATTTCCCGACGGGCACGCAGGCCCGGTACAACCAGACCAACTATGTCGTGCTGCAGGCCGTTC
>NZ_JAHFPF010000245.1 GCF_023259385.1 Brevundimonas sp.
AGGCCGTCCGGCGCGGCGCGGCGGCGGTCGGCATGGCCGGGCAACCCGGGCTGCGCGCCGCCGGATCGGCGACCAGATAGCAGCGC
Source organism: Brevundimonas sp. (assembly GCF_023259385.1). Lineage (GTDB taxonomy): Bacteria > Pseudomonadota > Alphaproteobacteria > Caulobacterales > Caulobacteraceae > Brevundimonas. Next base: position 87 of record NZ_JAHFPF010000245.1, read on the forward strand.
AGGGCCCGCAGGCTCGACACCGCCGGCAGGCTGGCCAGGGCGTAGCGGTCGGCCAGCCAGGGCGTCGCCGCCAGCGCGTCCAGATCGGCGTCCTCGCCCCGGGGCGGCGCCGTGGTCAGCACCGACAGCGGCAGGGTCGACAGGGCGCCCGTGGTGACGGTGATCAGGGTGGTCTTGTCCTTGAAGGTCTCCTCCACCGGCAGGATCAGCTCGGAATAGAGGCGATAGCTCTCGGACCGGTCGAAGGGCGCCGGCTGCCGGCCCGCGAACAGGGTCGGGTCCACGTCGTCGCCGCGCGGCGCGGCGGTGGCGCTGAGCGAGCGGCGCAACGTGTCGACCGCCGCCTTGAGCCGGCCCTCGTCCAGCGTCTCGGACCGGGTCCAGGCCACCCGCTCGCGGGTCACGGCCCAGACATAGGTCGCCTCCGGATTGGCCAGAACCAGCAGCAGGCCTTCGTCGGGGCGCAGCAGCTGCTGGGTCTCGGCGATCGACAGGGCGCGCGGACTGGTCAGTTCGGAATAGGCGGGGAAGCGCGCCTCGATATCGGCGTCGATGACCCCCAGCCGGCCGGTGGCCGCCTCCCAGTCCGACTGGGTGCGGGTGCGGACCGCGAGGTCGGCCGGGTCGGTGGAGGCGTAATGGCGCTCCAGCTCGCGCTCCAGCCGGTCGCGGCGGACGATCAGGTCCTCCCGCTCCTCGGCCAGCCGACCCAGCGTGTCGTCGCCCTGGGCGAAGCGGGCGGACACCCGAGCCAGGGCGTCGGCGGCGTCCGAGGCGATGGCCCACTGGGCGGCCTCGAAGGCCTCGGCGCGCAGGGTCTCGGGCGTATCCGGATCGGCCGGCGCCGCGCCCGCCGCGAACAGCAGGCCGATCGCCGCCAGGGCCCCCGCCCAACGCATCAGTTGCTCAGCACCTGGATGCTGGTCCAGACATCGCCCCGGTTGGAGATGGCGACGCGCATCTTGCCCCCGGTGCGCGAGGAGACGGTGCAGACCGGATAGTGGTCGCCGAAGCCGTCGCGGCAGACCGTGGCTCCGCGCTGATCACGGATGGTCAGGTCGATGTCGGTGTCGCCGTCGCCGATGGCGGCGACCCGCAGCACCTCGCCCGCGCGGGCGTCGACCTCGAAGCCCCAGCTTTCCCGGGCCTGCAGCTGTTTGACGGTGAACACCGGCCCCGCGCCGAAGGGCGAGGAGCGGACGCCGCGCGTCATGGGCTCGCGCAGGCGGTCGATGGCGTCGATGATCGGCTGGTTGCCCGCCGACAGGGCCGCCGCCTCGTCCAGCAGGCGGCCGGGGGTCAGGATGGGCTCAGGCCCCTCGCCCTGACGGACGGGCACCTCGGACAGCAGCCGGGCGGCCATGATCAGGGCGCCGGCGTCGCCGCGTTCGCGGCCCCAGGCGGCCAGTTCGGCGGCGGTGACGGCCTGGGCGACCCCGCGGGCCTCGGGCGAAACGGCGGACTCGGGGTCAGGCGAAAACGCGGCCGCCCCCGCGGCCGCGGCCAGGACGGCGGCGACCGCCAGCCCCTTCAAGACAGGCTTCATGCCGACCATGCGCGGATCCCCCAATGCCGTCGCCCCAATCGCCAGGAACGACGTCTCGGGGCCGATCATGCACTGTGCGGGCGTACGAGAGAACAGGGTACTGATTGAAGCTGACGACGGGACCGGCGCCGAAGATCAGCGGCTCTCCAGAACGGCCCCGTTCAGGATGCGTCGGTCCGCGCGCGACTGGACCAGGACGGCCACGGCCTGGTCCGCCGACGGCGCGTCCGGCAGGGCGTAGAGGACCGGGCGGCCGGCCCAGGGGCCCAGCACCCGCACGGACCGGACCACGTTCACGTGCCGGACCTTCTGGCCGCGGTTGTCGCCCGAGGCGATCTCCACCGTCTGCGCACCCGGCGTGTAGAAGACGGCCACCACCTCGGCTCCACCTGACGGCGGACGGCCCGAGCCGACGCCGACACGGTCCCCGGTCTCGCGGAACTCGATCTGGGGCGGGAAGGTGCGGCGAAGCCCCTCCTCGTCGATGGCGGCCTGCAGCGCCTCGGCGGTGGCGGGGGCCTGACGGCGGCCGTCGATCACCACCTGCGGCGTCGAGACGTTGCGCAGGCGCAGGGCGTGGCGATAGTCGCGCTGGCGCTGGGCGAACTCGGGGCGGGCGAAGGTGTCGGCCCAGCCCAGATAGTCCCAGTAGTCGACGGCGTAGGTCAGGACGATCACGCCCGGTTCGGCGGCCACGGCCTCGACATGGGTGTTGGCCTCGGGACAGCCGGCGCAGCCCTGGGCGGTGAACAGTTCGACCACGACCGGCTCGACCGGCGTCGCGCGATGGCGCACGCGCGTCGCCGACGGCTGGGCCGAAGAGGCCGCCGCAAGCAGCGCGGTCAGGGCGACCGCGACAGGAAGTGTCCACCCCCGAGTACGCATGCGGACACCTTAATCACGCCGGACCGGCCAGTGGCGGTCATTTTCGCGTGAGGGGCGCGTCAGATCCGTCCGCCGACCGGCCTTCAGACCCGGATATCGAGCAGGCTGCCGGGTCGGGTCGACCGCAGGGCGGCGTCGCCTTCGGCGGGCCGGGCCGCGACCGAGCGGACCGGGGTGTCGCGCACCGGGGCCGGTGCGACGGGCGCGGCGGCCTGGACGGCGGGAGCCGAGGCGTTCGACAGGGCCGCGTGGAAAAAGGCCGACCGCGAGGTCTGGACCGGAGACGGCGGCGTCTGCGACGGGAACAACGGCGACGGAACGGGCGGGCGAATCGCGCTCATGCCGACAGGGTTAATGAAAACCGTCGGAAATGGGTTAACGCCCGCCCCGCAAGGGTTCTAGCGGCCCCTCAGCGGCGGGTGGCGGTCGGCAGGGGGCGCGGCGGGGCCTGGATGGCGGCGACCAGACGCTCGATCTCGGCGTCCTCCAGCATCGGTCCGGAGAATTTCGCCACCACATTGCCCATGGCGTCGACCGCGAAGGTTTCGGGCGCGCCGGTGATGCCCAGATCCAGCCCGGCCCGGCCGTCCTGATCCATCAGGACCATCGAATAGGGATTGCCCAGTTCGTCGAGGAAGGCGCGGGTCTTGGCCGGATCATCCTTCCACGCCACCCCGACGACGGCGACGCCGCGCGCCTGCAGAGCCATCAGCTTGGGGTGCTCCGCGCGGCAGGGCGTGCACCAGCTGGCGAAGACGTTGATCAGCATCGGCTTGCCGACGCCGGCGGTCTTCAAATCCACATGGCCGGGTCCGGCCTGGGCCCCGGTCAGCATGGGCAGGACCGTTTCGGGCACAGGCTGGCCGACCAGAGCCTCGGGCTTGACCGAGGGATCGCGCTTCAGAGACCAGCCGATGAACAGGGCGGCCAGGGCGACCAGCACCACCAGCGGAACGACGGCGAACCAGCGGCTCATTTCGTTTGCCCTGCCGCGCCTGGCGCTGCTTGAGGGCGGTCCGGATCGTTCTCCAGCCGTTTTAGCTGCGCCGACCAGCGGCGGGCCGCCAGCAGGGCGCGAGCGGCGAGCGCGGCCAGAACCACGGCGCTGATCCCCCAGGCGGGCCAGACGTAGGCGGCGTATTTGCCCATGTCGAAGTCGAGCATCATCAGGCCTCCAGAGCCTTGCGGGCGCGGATGGACAGCACCCGGCGGCGCACGATCTCGGTGCGGATGGCGGTGATCCAGACGGCGAGGAAGAAGGCCAGATAGGCCCCCATCATGACCAGCAGCGGAGCCAGCATCCCCTCCGCCAGCGACGGCCCGTCGGAGCGGATCAGGGAGGCGGGCTGATGCAGGGTGTTCCACCAGTCGACCGAGAATTTCACGATCGGCAGGTTGATCAGGCCGACCAGGCCCAGCACGGCGGCGGCGCGCGCCGCCTTCGCCTCGTCGTCGATCGAGGCCCGCAGCGCCATGTAGCCGATGTAGAACAGCAGCAGGATCAGCTCGCTCATCAGCCGCGCATCGCCCCAGACCCACCAGGCGCCCCACATCGGCTTGCCCCACAGGCTGCCCGTGACCAGCGCCAGAAGCGTATAGGCGGCTCCCGGCAGGGCGGCGGCGCGCGCCGCGGCGTCGGCCAGCGGGTGGCGGAACACCAGGGCGAAGAAGCTGGAGACGCCCAGCGCGCCGTAGATCATCAGTCCGACCGAAGCGGCGGGGACGTGTACGAACATGATCCGGACGGTGTCGCCCTGCTGGTAGTCCTCGGGGGCCGTGAAGGCGAGCCATGTCCCGACAATCAGCAGCACGACGGCGGCGCCCCACAGCACCGGAACGAGCGGGCGCGTGAAGCGGGCGAAGCGGTCGGGATTGGCGAGGCCGAACATGATCGGGGTCTTTAGTCGCCTATCGCGCGTCGCGCTACTTGAGGCGTTGCGGGAGCCGTGTGCTAGAGCGTCGCGCTCAGAAGAGGACCGATCATGACCGACGACGTGACCAAGGATTCCAACGGCAATATCCTCGCCGACGGCGACAGCGTGACCCTGATCAAGGACCTCAAGGTCAAGGGTTCGGGCGGGGTGACGCTGAAGCGCGGAACCCTGGTCAAGAACATCCGCCTGACCGGCGACACCGACGAGATCGAGGCCAATGTCGAGAAGGTGCGCGGCCTCGTCCTGCGCACCGAGTTCGTCAAAAAGGCCTGAGCAACCTTACGAAGGCTTAAGTGGCGGCGCCCTGACGGCATGGCTACCCCTGGGAGCGAACCGAGGGGATGCTTCATGACCGCCACCGCCCGAACCCTGCTGACCGCCGCGGCGCTGGGCCTGATCGCCGTCGCGCCCGCCCACGCTCAGGAAGCGGCGGCCGCACCGTCCATGACCGCCGACCGCGACTGGTCCGCCGCCTTGGTGCACGACGCCACGGCCCTGCACGACATCATCGCCGACAGCCATCCTGGGATGCACGATCCTCTCAACCCGGGCTTCCGAGGTAAGGTGGATGAGGGGCTGGCCCTGGCCTTGCGCCGTGCGCGTACGACGACCGACGCCGGCGGCTGGTGGTGGGCGTTGCGGGCCTATGTGGCCAGCTTCGACGACGGCCATGTGCAGATCGGCATGAAGGACGGCTCCTATGGCTTTCCGGCCCGCTGGCCG
>NZ_JAHFPF010000246.1:0-419 GCF_023259385.1 Brevundimonas sp.
ATGGAGCCGCTGAGGATGCCGGACGACGGGGGCGGCGCGGGCCGGGGCTTCGGCGGTTCGGGCAGGGGCGGCAGGGTCGAGCCGCGCGGCAGCGGCCCGGCGCGGAACACCGTCGCGGGCGGGCGACCCCAGGTCACCGGGCGGCGGAAAGGCTCCGGCTGGGCCTGGCCGTTGACGGGCGAACCGTTCAGCTTGGGGTCGTTCTGATTGGACATGCAGGCTCCCGCGCCGTGTACGGCGCGTTTCTCAAACGCGGACTGGCGACGAAGGTGGCCGCCGATCTGGCCGCTTTCGTGACGCTCTAGTTCTTCAGCCGGTAGCCGGTGCGGAACATCCAGCCGATGACGGCCAGGCAGCCGAAGAGGAAGGCCAGGGTCGCCGTCAGGCTGACGCCGATCCCCACGTCCCCCGACCCGTAG
>NZ_JAHFPF010000246.1:429-5154 GCF_023259385.1 Brevundimonas sp.
GCCGTAGAAGCTCCAGCGGAAGCCGGAGATCAGATAGACCACCGGGTTGAAGTGGGTGATCGTCCGCCACGGCTCGGGCAGCATGTGGATCGAGTAGAAGGACCCGCCGAGGAAGGTCAGCGGCGTCACCACCAGCATGGGGATGAACTGCAGCTGCTCGAAGCTCTGCGCCCAGATCCCGATGATGAAGCCGAACAGGCTGAAGGTCGTCGAGATCAGGATCAGGAACAGCAGCATCTCGACCGGGTGCAGTATCTGCAGGGGCACGAAGAGGGCCGCCGTGGCCAGGATGATCAGCCCCAGCACCGCCGACTTGGTCGCCGCCGCCCCGACATAGGCCAGGACGATCTCCAGCGGGCTGACGGGCGCCGAGAGCAGCTCGTAGATCGTGCCCGTGAATTTCGGGAAGTAGATGCCGAACGAGGCGTTGAAGATCGACTGGGTGAACAGGCTCAGCATGATCAGTCCGGGCACGATGAAGGCGCCGTAGGGCACGCCGTCGATCTCGGTCATCCGCGATCCGATCGCGGAGCCGAAGACGACGAAATACAGGGCCGTGGTGATGACCGGCGTCACGATGGACTGCCAGATGGTGCGCAGGGCGCGCGCCATCTCGAAGCGGTAGATCGCCCAGACGCCGTAACCGTTGAACGCCATCACGCCGCCTCCGACTTCGACTGGTGGACCAGGCCCACGAAAATATCCTCAAGCGAGCTCTGGCGCGTGCTCAGGTCCTTGAACCCGACGCCGATGTCGCTGAGCCGCCGCAGCAGGGACGGCACGCCGGTGCGTTCGGCGTTGGAGTCGAAGACGTACTCCAGCTCGGTCCCGTCCGACTTGAGCTCCAGGACCCATTCGGACAGCTCGGCAGGCAGGACCTCCAGCGGCTCCTGCAGCTGCAGGGTCAGGGTCTTGCGGCCCAGCTTCTTCATCAGGGTCGTCTTGTCCTCGACCAGGATCAGTTCGCCCTTCAGGATCACGCCCACCCGGTCGGCCATCTCCTCGGCCTCCTCGATGTAGTGGGTGGTCAGGATGATGGTCACGCCGCGCTCGCGCAGCTTGCGGACCATCTCCCACATGTCCTTGCGCAGCTCGACGTCGACGCCCGCCGTGGGCTCGTCGAGGAACAGGATGTCGGGTTCGTGGCTCAGGGCCTTGGCGATCATGACCCGGCGCTTCATGCCGCCGGACAGGGTCATGATCTTGGAGTCCTTCTTGTCCCACAGGCTGAGGTCGCGAAGGATCTGCTCGACGTAGGCCGGGTTCGGCGCCTTTCCGAACAGGCCGCGGCTGAAGGTCACCGTCGCCCACACGGTCTCGAAGGCGTCCGTGGTCAGCTCCTGGGGCACCAGGCCGATGACGGTGCGCGCCTTGCGGTAGGCCTTCTGGGTATCGTGGCCGTCGGCCGTCACCGTGCCGCTGCTCGGCGTGACGATGCCGCAGACGATGGAGATCAGGGTGGTCTTGCCCGCCCCGTTCGGCCCCAGAAGGGCGAAGATCTCGCCCTTGGCGATCGTCAGATCGACGGGCTTGAGGGCTTGCAGCCCGGACTTGTAGGTCTTGGTCAGACCCTGGATTGTGATCGCGGGCGGCATGGGGGTCCCTCTCCCTGGGGCCCGCAGATATGCGCCGCCCCCGGTCCGGACAAGGGCGCCGCGGCTCCAGCGGAGCCATATCTTTCGCGATGAGTTGGGCAGGGGTGTCTCGCCTCTCCTCCACGCTTCGCTCCGGCCTGCGCCGATTGACCCCTGCCCGCCGACGGAAGCGCGCGGTCGTGCTGAACGGCCTCGAGCTGATCGCCCGCGTCGGTTACGGCGCACGGGGCTTTGTCTATCTCTCCGGCGGAGCGCTGACCCTGCTGGCCATCCCCGGGCTGGTCGATGGCGCGGCGGGAACCCGCGGCGCCATCGGCTGGCTGGCCCAGCAGCCGCTCGGCCGGGCCTGGGTCCTGCTGCTGGGCCTCGGCTTGCTGGCCATTGTGGTCTGGCGGATGCTGCAGGCGATCTGGGACGCGGACAATGAGGGACATGACCAGCAGGGCCTGAGCACCCGCATGAGCCAGGGGTTCAGCGGCGTCGGCTACGCCCTGCTGGCCTGCAGCGCGTTCAGCCTTCTACTCCACACCCCCGCCGATCCGGGCGCGGCCGAGATCGCCGCGGGCCATCGCGAGGCGGCGCGAATGCTGTCGCTGCCGTTCGGCAATCTGCTTCTGGCGGGAATCGGTCTGTGCATCGCCGGGGTGGGGATCGCCAACATCGTCAGAGCGTGGCGTGACGACTTCGCCGCCTACCTGTCCTGTTCGGTCGAGCTTTGCCGCCGGGTCGTTCCGCTGGCGCGCGCCGGCTACATGGCGCGTGGGATCGCGTGGCTGCCGCTGGCGGCCTTGATCTTCCTCGCCGGGGTTCGGTCGCGGGCCTCGGACGTGACAAGCTTCGACGCCGCGCTGGACGCGCTGGGTCGTCAGCCGGGCGGCGCGGCTTTGCTGGCCGCGGCCGCGCTGGGCTTCATCGGCTTCGGACTGTTCTCCTTCATCGAGGCCCGCTTCCGCCGCATCCGGCCACCGCGCGAGATCGTACCAGTCTGAGGCCGCGGAACTCCCTTCGCGGCCGGGTATTCACGATCCGGAGATCGCCTCATGACCCCGCGCGTCCTCGCCGCCGTCGCCCTGATGGGCGCCCTGTCCGCCTGCGTCACCGCGCCCTCGCCGTCCGAATACCGCGCCCCTCAACCCGCCCGCGCCGTAGACGCCGACCGTCTGTGGTCCGGCCGCTGGATCGAGGTCGCCCGCCTGCCCGACCAGCTGACCGACGGCTGCGTCGCCGGCGCGTCCAATTATGTCCTCGTCTCGGCGACGCGGGTCGATGTGCGCGACACCTGCGAACAGGGCCAGCCCGGCGGGCGCGAGAAGTCCATCGGCGGGCGCGGCGAGATTCTTGACCCGGGGACGAACACGAAGCTTCGGGTGCGCTACCTCGGCGGGTTCGTGACCTGGGACTACTGGGTGCTGGACCACGACGAGGCCTACACCTGGTTCATCTCGGCCGACCCGACCTTCGAGCGGTTGTTCATCTACACCCGTGAAATCCCGAGCCCTGCCCAGCGCGAACGACTGACCGAACGCGCCCGCGCTCTGGGCTATGATGTCAGCCGCCTCGAGTTTCCCGCCCAGCCTACCCCTTGAAGGACTCGCCCATGCGTGTCTCGTCCCTCGCCCTCTCTTCTCTCTTCGCCCTCACGCTCGCCGCCTGCGGCACGGAATCGACGCTGGATCCCGCCGCCGGCTATGGCGCTGATCCGGTGCTGCCCGCGCCCCGCCACACCCTGCTTCCGACGGTCAATATCGCCGACGCCGCCGGTTGGCCGCAGGGCCGGACCCCGGTCGCGGCCCCGGGCTTCCGGGTGCAGGCCTTCGCCGCCGGTCTGACCCATCCGCGCTGGCTCTACCGTCTGCCCAACGGCGACATCCTGGTGGCCGAAACCAATGCGCCGCCCAAGCCCGAAGGGCTGGACGACGGCGCCGGGGGCGGTTTCCGCGCCTGGGCGCAGGGGCTGGTGATGAAGAGGGCCGGCGCACGCACGCCCAGCCCCGACCGCATCACCCTGCTGCGCGACACCGACGGCGACGGCGTGGCCGAGACCCGGTCGGTCCTGCTCGAGAACCTGATGTCGCCCTTCGGCATGGCCCTGGTCGGGAACACCCTCTACGTCGCCAACGCCGACGCCGTGGTGGCCTTCCCCTACCAGACCGGCCAGACGCGGATCGAGGCCGAACCGCGCAAGATCGCCGACCTGCCCGCGGGCCGGAACCACCACTGGACCAAGAGCCTGGTCGCCAGCGCCGATGGATCGCGCCTCTATGTCGGGGTTGGGTCGAACTCCAACATCGGCGAGAACGGGATGGACGAGGAAACCGACCGCGCCGCCATCCTGGAGATCAATCCGGCGACCGGCGCGCGGCGGGTCTACGCCTCGGGCCTGCGCAACCCGGTGGGGCTGGCGTGGCAGCCCGACAGCGGCCGGCTGTGGGTGTCGGTCAACGAGCGCGACGAGCTCGGCAACGACCTGGTCCCCGACTACATGACCTCGGTCACGCCCGGCGGCTTCTACGGCTGGCCGTTCAGCTACTACGGCCAGACCGTCGACGAACGGGTCGAGCCCCAGGATCCCGCCCTCGTCGCCCGCGCATTGCGGCCGGACTACGCGCTGGGCGCCCACACCGCCTCGCTGGGCCTGACCTTCGGCGAGGGGACGCTGTTCCCGGTCCGCTATCGCGGCGGGGCCTTCGTCGGTCAGCACGGGTCGTGGAACCGCAAGCCGCGCAACGGCTACCGCGTCCTGTTCGTCCCCTTCGTCAACGGCGTGCCGTCCGGCCCGCCCGAGGACATCCTGACCGGCTTCATCAGCGCCCAGGACACGGCCATGGGCCGCCCGGTCGGGGTGCAGTTCGACCGCACCGGCGCCCTGCTGGTCGCCGACGACGTGGGCGACGTCATCTGGCGCGTGTCGCCCACCGCCTGACAAGCGAAGGCCCCGGCGGATCGCTCCACCGGGGCCTTGCAGGGTCTACGCCGGGATCAGTTCAGCGGTTCGACCACGATGACCGGCGGGGGCGCGGCCGGGGCCGGGGCCGGGGCCGGCGTCACGGTCGGCGCCGGGGCGGCCGGAGCGCTGTTCAGCGTCGAGGTCACCGGCGACGGCGCGGGCGCGGCAACGCTCGGAGCGGGA
>NZ_JAHFPF010000021.1:0-12873 GCF_023259385.1 Brevundimonas sp.
GCAGGCGGGCGCCGCTTTTCGGGGCGGCGGCGGGTTCGGGGATGCGGGCGGCGGAGGCGGTCATGTTCTGATCTGGCTCAGGCGGCTTCAGACTTGGGGGCGTGCAGCCAGGCCATGCGTTCGCGCAGCTTGGCGCCGGTCTGCTCGATCGGCTGCTCGCCGTCGGCCTTGACCCAGGCGTCGTAGCGAGGCTTGCCCGCCTCGTTCTCGGCGATCCATTCGCTGGCGAACTGACCCGACTGGATCTCGTCCAGGATGGTCTTCATGCGGGCGCGGGTCTCGTCGGTGATGACGCGGGGGCCGGACTTGACCGAGCCCCACTTGGCCGTCTCCGAGATGAACGCGTTCATCTTGGTGATGCCGCCCTCGTAGAACAGGTCCACGATCAGCTTCAGCTCGTGCATGCACTCGAAGTAGGCGATCTCGGGCTGGTAGCCGGCCTCGACCAGGGTGTTGAACCCGGACATGACCAGTTCCTTGGCGCCGCCGCACAGGACGGCCTGCTCGCCGAACAGGTCGGTCTCGGTCTCTTCGCGGAAGGTGGTTTCCAGCAGGCCGCCGGTCGCGCCGCCGTTGCCCTTGGCGTAGCCCATGGCGCGGTCGCGGGCCTTGCCCGTGGCGTCCTGTTCGATGGCGAACAGGGAGGGGACGCCGCGGCCGCGCTGGTACTCGCGACGGACCAGATCGCCCGGCCCCTTGGGCGCGACCAGGATCACGTCCATGTCGGCGCGCGGGGTGATGCGGCCGTAGATGATCGAGAAGCCGTGGGCGAACAGGATGGCCGCGCCCTGTTTGGCGTTCGGCTCGATGATGTCGCGATAGACCTCGGCCTGGATCATGTCCGGGGTCAGGATGGCGATGATGTCCGCGTCCTTGACCGCCTCGGCGGGCTCGGCGGTGGGGACGCCGTCAGCCGTGGCGTTGCGCCAGCCCGTGCCGCCCTCGCGGACCCCGGCGACCACGTCGAAACCGGAGTCCTTCAGGTTCTGGGCGTGGGCCCGGCCCTGCGAGCCGTAGCCGATGATGGCGATGCGCTGGCCGGCGATGGCGCCGGGGCGAATGTCGTCGTTGGTGTAGATCGTGATGGCCATGGTTCAGGCGTCCTCTCGGGCGGATCGGGCTTCGGTTTCAGCGGGGCGCTGGACCGGCGGCGGGTTGGGAATGGTCACGGCGCCCTGGGCGGCGGAGGCCACCGAGGCGCGGTATTTGGCGAAGACCCCGTGCGCCGGGCGGGTCGGATTGGGGGCGAAGCCCGCCCGGCGCTTCACCAGATCGGCGTCCACGTCGATCCGGCGGTTGGTGACGTCGATGGCGATGCGGTCGCCGTCGCGAATGAGAGCAATCGGACCGCCGACGGCGGCTTCGGGCGAGACGTGGCCGGCGACGAAGCCGTAGCTGGCGCCCGAGAAGCGGCCGTCGGTGATCAGGGCGACGTTGTGGACGCCGCGGCCCTTCAGGGCGGCGGTGACCTGCAGCATCTCGCGCATCCCGGGGCCCCCCTTGGGGCCCTCGTAGCGGATGACGATGACATCGCCCTCGCCCACGGAGCCGTCCTGGACGGCGTGAAAGGCGTCTTCCTCGCTGTCGAAGACGCAGGCCGGACCCTCGAAGCGATCGACCTTGTGGCCGGTCAGCTTGATGACCGCGCCGTCGGGAGCGACATCGCCGTAGATGACGGCGTAGCTGCCGCGATCCATGATCGGGGCGGCGAAGTCGGCGACGACCTGCTGGCCGGGCGTTTCCTCGGCCTCGGCGGCTTCGGCGAACAGGCTGCGGCCGCTGACCGTGGGGGCGTTGACGATCTTGCCCGCCGCCGCCATCCGCTGGGTGACCAGACGGGTGCCGCCCGCCGCGAACAGGTGCGAGGCCAGGAAACGGCCGCCGGGCTTCAGGTCGCAGATGACCGGGGCGTCGACGCAGGCCTGGTGGCAGTCCTCGACGCCGAACTCGACCCCCGCCTCGGCGGCGATGGCGGTCAGGTGCATCACCGCATTGGTCGACCCGCCCGAGGCCGAGACGGCGACGGCGGCGTTCCGCAAGGAGGCGCGGGTGATGTATTTGCGGGCGCTGTCGCCGGCGAAGACGCGTTCGACGATCAGGCGGCCGCAGCGCTCGCCCTCGGCGGCCTTGGCCGGATCGATGGCGGGGACGTCGTTGGCGCCCATCGGCGACAGGCCCATGACCGACAGGGCCATGGCCATGGTGTTGGCGGTGAACTGGCCGCCGCAGGCGCCGGCGCCGGGGCAGACCGCCGTCTCGACCGCCTTCAGGCCGGCGTCGTCCAGGGCTCCGGCCGCGTGGGCGCCGATGGCCTCGAAGATCTCCTGAACCGAGACCTCCTTCGTGCCGATGGTCCCCGGCATGATCGTGCCGCCGTAGTAGACCAGGCCCGGGATATCCATGCGGGCCAGGGCCATGGCGGCGGCCGGGATGGTCTTGTCGCAGCCGACGATGCAGACGACGCCGTCCAGCTGGTGGCCCTCGACGGCCAGTTCGATGCTGTCGGCGACGACCTCGCGGCTGATCAGCGAGGCCTTCATCCCGGGCGTGCCCATCGAGATGCCGTCGGTGACCACGATGGTGTTGAAGTCGACCGGATAGCCGCCCGCGGCGATGATGCCGGCGCGCACGTCCGCGGCCAGGCGGTCCAGGTGCATGTTGCACGGCGTGACCGACGACCAGGTGTTGACCACCGCGATCATCGGCTTGTCGAAGTCGGCGTCCTGCATGCCTGCGGCGCGCAGATAGCTGCGGGCCGCGGCGCGGTTCGGACCGGCCGTGACGGCGCGGCTTCTGGCGTTGGGCGGCCGGTCGTTCGGGGTGAAATCTTGCGTCATAGGCGAGGTCGTTCCGGAGGGTGTCCGGACCGCGCACAACAAAAAACCCGCTTCCTTTCGGGAGCGGGTGGCTGCGGGCGATCCTGATGTTGCGTTAGGTCAGGTCACGTGCGTCCACACCGCTCCGGAGAGCAGCACAAGAATTACCGTGAGAATAAGGGTGTTCAGGGCGAGTTCGACCGACGGCGCGCGCACGGCCGCGATCGCCATGGCGGCGGTCTTGCGGTCAGCGGTGTAAGCGCGGTTGGCCACGGGGGCTCCTGAAGAAGAGCCTTAGGAAACCATGCTCTGCTGCGCCGCACAAGTCGGCTAAGCAAAATTCTTGCGCGGATGACCGGTGGAGGCCGTTCGCGGGCAGTAATTTGCCGTGCGAAATTCGGGGCCTGGCTACAGGGTCCAGCGGAAGGAAAACGACATGGCGGGACCGGCCCGACCCAGCTGCAGCAGGCGATCGGGCGAGCCCTCCCAGGCCTGATCGACGGTGTCCGTCAGGTTCGAGGCGGTCAGCACGATCTGGGCGTGGTCCGTCAGATCGAAGGTGGCCTGGGCGTCCAGGTAGCCGGCCGGAGCGACCACGAAACTGGACACGCCGCCGCCCTGCATGTCGGCCTCCGACCGGAAGGCCGAGCGCCAGGACCAGGAGAGATTGACCGCCAGCCGGTCGCGCTCGAAGAACGGATTGATCGAATACGACAGCTCCGAAACGCCCAGCAGATCCGTTCCCGAATCCTCGATCCGGCTGTCGGTCCAGGTCGCGCTGGCCCAGAAGCCGAAGCCCGTGGCGAAGCGTCGGTGCAGGCCGATTTCGACGCCGTCCACGCGGGCGCGGCCGACATTGCGGGGCCGGGACATCATGACCGTCGCCTGCACCGGCGGTCCGGCGCGGGTCTCGAACGTCAGGAGTTCCGGCGCCGCCAGCGTCTGGACGTAGTCGTCGATCGACTTGTGGAAAAGGGCGACGCTCAACGCGCCGCGGGGCCGGGTCAGTTCGTAAGAAACATCAAGGTTTGTCGCGACATAGGGCGTCAGGTGCGGATTGCCGCCGACCCCCGTGAAGATGATCCCCGGGGACGGCGTGTCGATCTCGGCCTGCCCCCGTTCGTAGATGGCCGCCACCAGCACGCTCGCCGGGACGGTCGCTGATCTCAGGTCCGCCAACGATGGGCGGGTGATCGACCGGGACGCCGCGAACCGCAGCAGGCTGTCATCATCCAGATCGAGGGTCAGATTGGCGCTGGGCAGCCAGATCCGGTGCGAGCCGGCATAGGCCACCGACCGGACCTCCATGGCGCCGCCGGCCATGCCCAGGATCGAACCCTCGACCTCGGTGCGCGTCTCCACCACCCGAAGGCCGAAATTGCCCGAGATCGGCCAGCGCAGGCCGACCGTATCCACGTCCAGCCGGACATAGGCGGCCGCGACCCGCTCGCCGACGGTGTAGGAATTCTGCAGGTCGGCGCCGCTCGGCGTCAGGTCGCCGGGCTGGAAGACGACGCCGTCCCGTTCGCCGGGCAGGACGAAGCTCTCCCGGAACCAGCGGAAGTCCGCCGCGGCCCACGGCGCCGAGCGTTCATCGATCAGGCCTTCGAACACATCGCGCGGGGTGATGATCCCATAGGTCTGGAAAGGCAGGTCGACGCCGGGCCGGAGCACGGCCTGCCGGTCGCGTCGCTGGTAGTCGCGGTTGCGGTCGGTGAACTGGCCTCCGACCCGCAGGACCGACAGGTGCAGGACGCCCAGGGTTCGGTCGAGCGGGCGGCGGGCGTCGATCACGGCCGTCAGATCATCGTCCCGGGACTCCACGGCCCGGACCGCCAGGCGGGGCGGCAGCAGCAGACCCGGATCGGTCAGGTCCAGGCCGGTGGTCAGGCGGGCGGCCCTGCGCCTGTCGACGGCGTCGCCCAGATCGAAGGCGTAGGCCACGCCGGTCGGCGACTGGGCCGACATCCGCTCAAGCGGCGTATCCAGCACCGACCGCGCCACCGAGGCGCTGATGCGCGGCTCCAGCCGCCATTCGCCGATCCGTATCCGCGCGCCGGACGAGACGGCGAGGTTCAGGTGCGACTGGTCCGAGACCTCGGTGTTGTTGTCGATACGGCCGTTCTCGACCGTCGCAGCCGTGACGACGCCGTTTCGAACGGTGACGGCCGAGCCCGGCAGGGCCAGCCGCTCGCCGAGCATATAGACAAGCCGGTCCTCCCGGATCGCATTGTCGAAGGTCGAAACCAGGCCGTCGAAATCGAGCAGAAGATCAGGCGTCGCGCGCCAGTCCAGGCCGAGAAAGGCGCTGCGTCGACGCCGGTCCTCCCGTTCGATGGTGGTGCGGACATCGCTGGGCGTCGTGACCGTCGCTCCGCCGATCGACAGGTCGTAGTACCGCTGGATCTGGAACCGGTCGTAGCGCACGGACCGCTGCTCCTCGGCAAGCCCGCCGACGAGACCGAGGTCGCCGTCGGGCGACACGATCCGGCCGGCGATGGACACCTCCGGACCCGTGCGGTCCGTGTGCGCTTCCATCTCGCCTCCCATGCGCAGGGTCAGGAAGGGCGCGCCGTCCAGCCCGCCGATGGTTTCGATGTCGATGTTCGAGCCGATGCCGCCGTCGATCATGTCCGGCGTGGCCGACTTCGACAGCGTCGCGCCGGCCAGGAGGTCCGGAGACAGGGCCCGGAAGCGGAACTGGCGTCCGCTCTGGGTCGAGTTGCGGATGTTCTCGTTGAAGGCCACCGGAGCGCCGTTCAGGGTCACCGACTGGAACAGCGGGCCGAGGCCGCGCACGCTGACGAACTGGCCCTCGCCGACCTCGCGTTCCACGGCTACGCCGGGCGCGCGCTGCAGGGCTTCGGCCAGGTTGGCGGCGGGCAGATCGCCGATCCGCCCCGCCGTAACGACGTCGGAGATGACGTCCGCCTCGCGCTTGCGGCGCAGGGCTTCGTCGATCTGCCCTGACAGCCGGCCCACGACGACGACGGCGTCCAGCTCGACCGGTTCGTCTTCTGGGGGTGGAAGAGACGGGCGCTGTGGCGAGGCGGCGGGCGGACGGGGATCGGCCCAGACGCGCACGCCGTGGGCGCCGATGAAGCGGTGGCGCAGGTCCGTGCCGCGAAGCATCTGCTCCAGGGCGGTGCGCCACGACATGCGGCCGCGCACGGCCCGGGTGCGGACGGTGGCTCCCGGGCGCTGGACGAAGGCCAGTTCGCAATCGGCGACAGCGCAGAGCTGGATCAGGGCCGAGGAGGCGTCCTGGGCGGGGATGTCGAAGGTCTGCAATCCCGCCGTCTGGGCATGGACCGGCGTCGCCGCCAGAATCGCCAGCGCCGCCGCCAGACCTGGCGCGCGCCACGCATTGCGCGCCGGCAGCGATCGAGCGGTCGGAGCCAAGCGCGGGACCCTGTCAGGTGGCGGTGGAAGGAACCGCGAGTCCTTACAGCCCAGGCATGACAGGTCTGCGATGGCGCCTATTCGGCCCGGACAAGGGCGCGGCCGTCCGCCGTCCGTTCGACCGTCACCGGCAACAGGGCGTCGATCCGGTCGACCAGCGACTGATCGCCGTCGAGCGGCAGGATGGCGGTGACGCGCAGGGCGCCCAGCCGGGAATCGACGATGGTCAACGGCCGGTCGGAATAGCGGGACGCCGCGGCGATGACCTCCGACAGGGGGGCGTCGCGGAAGATCAGGCGGCGCTTGCGCCAGGCGGTCGCGACGTCGAGGTCGTCGCGGATGCGCCGGACGACCGGCCGCCCGGGCTGGAAGACGGCCTGATCGCCGGGGGCCATCGCCACCCCGTCCGTCAGCGCCCGTCCGTCGGCGGCGTCGCGCGTGCTGATCACGACCCGGCCTTCCAGCAGGGCGACTTCGGCGGCTTCGTTTTTCAGGGTGGTGGTGAAACGCGTGCCGGTGACGATCACCTTGCGGTCCATCAGACCGACCTGGAACGGATGGGCGGTGTCATGCGCCACCTCGAAATAGGCGGCGCCGCGCTCCAGCGTCACGCGGCGCACCTTGTCGTCGAGGGACACGCGGATCGCCGAGCCGGCGTCCAGCGTCACGTGCGAGCCATCATCCAGCACGACGTCCGAAATCCGGCCGGGGGCGCTTTCGTACAACCGCCCCGCCGGCGCGGACAGGGAGGGCCACATCAGAACGCCGCCGACCGCGGCGGCGGCGACCAGGCCGCCGGACAGCAGGAGCCGCCGCGACAGGGCGGGGTCCCGGCGCCGCCACCGGATCCTGGCCAGATCGGCCTCGAAGACTCCGCGCAACGGCTCCAGGGCCGCACTCCGCGCCTTGGCGCTTTCATAGCGGTCCAGATTGTCCGGATCGGCCTCCAGCCAGGCCGTGAACCGGTCCTGCTCACGCGTGCTCACGCCCGGCCGGCCCAAGCGGGCCAGCCAGTCCTCGGCCGTTGCCGGCCGGCGGGCGAACAGTGCGGTCAGGCGGTCGATCATGGACGGGCGAAACTCTCGTGGGGCCGGCCGCGCCCAGCGTGCGCGACATGTGCTTCACAACTCACAACGACGGGGAAGCCAAACACCTCAGTCCTCCGCCGATAACTTCAGCTGACGGAGCGCTTCGGCGATGTATTTCTCGACCATGCTGACCGAGACGCCCAGCCTGGCGGCGATCTGGCGATAGGTCTGGGTCTCGAAGCGATGCATCAGGAAGGCCTCGCGCGTGCGCTGGGGCAGGGCGCGGATCACGGCGGCCGCGGCGGCCAGGTTCTGTCGGCCGATCAGCCGGTCGTCGGCAGGGCGGTCGTCGCTGGCGATGGCGCGCGGACCGGCGTCCAGGGTCGCGACGTCCTCGGCGACCAACCGGCGGGATTCACGCGCGGCGGCCTTCCACCGGTCGTTCTGGATATTGCGGGCGATGACGAACAGCAGTGGGCGGGCGTCGGGAGACGACAGGTCATGGCCGGCGCGGTGAAAGCGGACGAACGCTTCCTGAACCGCGTCCTCGGCGTCGCCGAGCGGTTGCCCCTTGCGTTGCAGATAGCTGACGACATCCCGGCGCAGGCCCGCGACGGCTCCGGCCTGACGCGCGGCCTCGCCCGCCGGACGCGCGAAGACGCCCCCTCCGTCGGAGGGGGCGTCCACCTGGGCTGTCGTCCCGGGGATCAGGATACAGCCCGTGCGCGGGTGCAGGCTTCGTGCAAGGTCAGAAGTCCATGCGCATGCCGAAGGTGACGCGGCGTCCCGACATTTCGTCCATCACCGGGAACGACGGGTCCATGGTGTAGCCCGTGGTCCGCTCGTCCGTGAGGTTGATGGCCTCGAGGTTCAGCTGGACGTTGTCGGTCAGGTTGTAGCTGAAGGACACGTCGGTCTGGCCGTAGCCGTCGCGGGTGATCGGATACATTTCGTAGCCGATGCCTTCGACGTAGGCGTCCTTGTAGTTGTACGAGACGCGGCCCTGGAAGCGGTCGTTCTCGTAGAACAGGGTGACGTTGTAGGTGTTGTCGGCCAGGCCGATGGGCGGGGTCGGGATGCCCAGGGTGGAAGAGCCGGTCAGCGAGCTGTCCAGCATGGTGTAGTTGGCGTTGATGCCGAAGCCGTCCAGCGGCGCGTAGAACATGCCGAACGGAACGACGGCCACCAGTTCCACACCGCTGACATCATACGAACCCGGCTCGTTGATCGGGCTGTAGACGTCGAAGTCGAAGATGCCGTTGACCGTGCCGTTGGCGTTATAGACGGTGACGTCCTGCACGGTGCCCGTCAGGGCCTGACGGACGACGCCCTCGATGGTCTTCGAGAAGTAGGACACGGCCAGCAGACCGCCTTCCGGCAGATATTTCTCCAGACCCACTTCCCACTGCTTGGCGTAGGTCGGCTTCAGGTTCGGGTTGCCGTCCGTGAAGCGGAACGAGCCCCAGTTGGCGGTGCGCTTGTAGGCCAGATCCGTGAGCGCCGGGCGGATCAGGGTCTCCGAAGCCGCGCCGCGGAACACGATGCTGTCGGTCAGCTCGGCGGTGAAGTTCAGGCTGGGCAGCAGCTTGTCATAGGCGCCGTCGCTGGACACCGGCGTCGGCGTATAAGTGGTGCCGCCGGTCGGCGTCTGGATCTGGTGATAGCCGGACGAGGTGATCGAGGTGTCGACGTAGCGCACGCCGGCGTTCACGCTGACCGGGACCGGCCCGAGGTCGAAGTCCAGGTTGGCCATGGCGTACGCCCCGAGGACCTCTTCGGAGACTTCGTAGTAGTCGCCGACGTTGAACGGGGTCGAGAAGCCGGCGTAGCGGAAGGTGCGACGGGCGTAGTCGTTCGAGACCTGGCTCCAGGCCAGATCACGGATGGTGTAGGCGCCGCCGGGCGCCAGGTCGTCGCTGCGCGTCAGGGTGCTGTCCGACAGGCGGCGGGTGTTGAGCCAGGCGGTGCTGCCCGCCGCCGGGCCCTGGATGTTCAGGGCGCCGTATTGGCGTTCCTTGTTCCTGTCGGTGTAGCGCAGGCCGACCTGGACGCTGGTCAGGGCCGGGAAGACGTCCAGTGCGAAATGCTGGGTGAAGTCCACCTGGGCGGCGTATTTGTCGTCGGTGATGTGCTCGAGCGTGGTCTCGTAGGCCTCGAACAGATAGCGGTCGAACGAGCTGTACATGTCGAAGCCGCCGGAGGTGGCGCTCGGGATGGTCTCGCCGCCGTTGGCGGTCCAGCGGGTCCGCGACGGGGCGTAGGCCACGTGCTTCAGGTTGGACGAATCCAGCGTCTTCTCGGCGCCCGAATAGCCGACCATGGCGTTCAGCTCCCAGCTGTCGCCGCTCCATTCCAGCGTGCCGGCGAACTGGGAATAGTCCGTCTCGTTGATCCGCTCCTTGCTCAGCATCTCGTGCTGGGTGGCGGTGTAGGAGACGTCGCGCAGGACGATGATGCCCTGGTCGGCCAGGGTGGTGGCGTCGTACGAGTGGATGGTTTCCAGCGTGCTGCGGCTGGAGGCCGAGTAGGCGGCGGCGTCGTACTCGTCCTCGGTCGTCTCATAGCCGCCCAGCATGGCGTCGAACGTCAGGCTGAGGGTGGACGAAGGCCGGTACTGCAGCGACAGGGTGCCGCCCCATTGGTCCTGCTCGTTCATGTAGATGCGGTCGCCGACCTTGTCCTGGAAGATAATCCGGTTGGTGATGGCGGTGTTGTTGCGGTCAGCGGCCGGGATGATGATGCCGGCGTCGCGGGCGAGCACGGCCAGGGCCTGCGTGCCTCGCGCGCCGGTGGAGCTGGCGAGGAAGCGCGACATCGGGCGGAAGTTGATGCCCGAGTTGGAGTCGGTGCGGTTGGAACGCTGGGCGGTCGAGAACGAGATCAGGGCGCCGAATTTGCCCCAGGTGTCGCTGGCCAGGAAGGAGACCTTCGGGTCGATCTCGTCCGAGATCGAGTTGTGCGAACCCTCGACGGAGGACACCAGCTGGCGCTCGCGATAGTCGAACGGGCGAGCGGTCGAGATGTCGACCGTGCCGGCGATGCCGCCTTCCTCGTCCGAGGCGCGGGGCGATTTCTGGACGACGACCTGCTGGATGACCTCCGAGGCGAAGATGTCCAGCTCGACCTCGCGGCCGCCGCTGCCCGAGGCCGTGGCCAGGTCGTTGATGCTGACGAAGGTGAACTCGGCGGGCAGGCCGCGGACGCTGACCCGGCCGCCCAGGCCGCGGTTGCGTTCGATGGTCACGCCGGGGATGCGCTGCAGCGCCTCGGCCAGGTTCTGCTCGGGGAAGTTGGCCACGTCGGTGGCGACGATGGCGTCCGAGAAGCCGACGTTCTCGCGTTTGATGTCGATCGCCTGCTCCAGGCTGCGCTGATAGCTGCCGCCGGTGACGACGACTTCGTCCAGCTGGGTCGACTCGTCTTGCGGGGTGGCGGCCGGGGCCGTCTGGGCCGCCGCGGCGCCGGCGCTTATCAGGCTGATGGCGGCGCAGCCGCCCATCAGGAAGGCCATGCGGCCGATGCGGGCCTGGCCGCGATTCTGGTTCGATCCGGTCACTTCGAAATCTCCGCTGGGTCGATGTTGACGTCGGCGGCCGCCGGCGGATCGTTCCGTCCGGCCTGCGCCCCCGTGGCCCTCAACGACCTCGCGGCGAGGTCCCTCAGCGTGTGACAGCAGGTTTCATTCAAAGTTCACGGCGGTGTCGCGTTCGCCGTCCGAGCCGACCTTCGCCAGCGCCGCCTGCACCTCCGCGCGGGCCGCCTCCATGTCGCGGCGGAAGGTCTCCGAGCGCTGTTCGGCGCCGTAGATCACAGCCCCGGACAGGATGCCCGCCTCGGCGGCGCTGTAGCTGTGCGAGCCGCAGATGTAGCGGCTCTCGGCGAACTCGCGGCCCCGGGCGTAGAGGATGTCGGCCCGCTGCGGGGCCAGTTCCGCCAGGATCATGGCCACATGCATGCCGTGGGCGGAGTGGCCGGACGGATAGTCGGGATTGCCCGCCAGATGATCGGTCTTCGCCTCGCAGATCGGCTGGTCCGTGCCGATGTAGGGCCGCTGCGTGGCCCAGTGGGTCTTGGCGTCGCCGACCACGGAGCGGTCGTCGCCCGACCGCTGGAGCAGGGCCGTCAGCACCGGCGTTTCGGCTTCGCTCAGTTCGATCCCCAGGGCGCCGGCGAAGTGATGGTACATCGTCCCGCGCACGTCGTCCGCCGCCAGCGCCCAGCGCGGCGTGCCCTCAAGGGGGCGGGTCTCGCGGAAGACGCCCGCGTTGGCGATGTCGCGCGCCGAGCCGGGGGCGGGGGGCGGGGCCAGCACCGTGGTCAGATCCGGGCGATCCGCGCGCGCCAGATAGCCGCGCTGGGGGGCGCCCGCCGTCAGTTCGATCGCCAGGCCGTCGCAGCGCCCGGGGGTCCGCACCGGATTGCAGACCGCCGCCGCCCCGCCGGGCAGGCGGACCTCATAGGTCGGGAAGCGCGGGTCGGCCCACAGATAGTCGGTCGAGACATACTGGGCCCCGCTGGACAGGGCGGCGCTGCGCCGGGCGACGCTCGCCGCGCGCGCCTCGACCGTGTCCGCGTCGGCGCGGGTGCGCACGACGAAGCCCGCCTCCACCGCCGCCCGGATGCGCGCCTGCTGGGCGACCGGGTCGTTCAGGGTCAGATAGGCGGCGGCGGGGGAGGCCTCGTCCGTGTTGATGAACATGGCGCGGCCCTCCAGCGAGCGCCGCTCGCCCCGATAGCTCGCGACCTTCCGGGGACCTTCGTCGAGGGCGAAGAAGACCTTGCCGCGCGCCTGACCCAGCGTTGGCCAGCCGCCCGCCAGGACACCCTCGCGCAGGGTGCGATGGCGGCCTTGGACCTGATCCGGCGTGATAAGGCTTTCGGGGGCGAAGACCGAACGGATCTCGGCGTCCAGCGCGTCCCAGGCGGCGGAGTCGAAGTCCAGCAGGGCGACGCCGCCGGGCAGGGAGGGCGCGCCGGTCTTGGCGTTCAGCATGATCAGGATGGGGGCGTGATCAGGGTGGGCGCGCGACCAGTCGCGGATCTCGCCCAGGCAGGCGACGAAAGTCAGGCAGGAACTGCGGAAATCCACATCCGGCATATGCAGGGTCTTGAAGCCCGGCCGGGCCATGGCCTCGGCGAAGGCCGGGCTGACCGCCGTCCCGCTGCCCAGGGCCGTGCGCGGATGGGCGTAGCGCCCGCCCTCGGGATCATTGAGCACGTCGATCTCGATCTGGCGCGCGCCGCCGTCCAGCTGTTCGGCCAGCGAACGGTGGGCGTAGTCCAGCCCGCGCGCCGCCGGATTCGCGGCGGTCATGACGGCCATCTCATCGCCCGGAACGGCCAGCTTGTAGCTGTTGTGCGTCCCGACTGCAGACAGGTCGTTGAGGCGCAGGGTCCGATCCATCCAGGGCCGGGCGCAGGCGTCGCCGCCCGCGGCGCCGACGTCATCCGCCGTGGGAATGCAGGTCGGTTCGGGCGCGGTCTGCAGCGAGCCCGCCAGAAGGATGGTCAGCAGGGTGAACATGGCGCGATCCTTCGATTCCGACGGCGGCCCTCCTAGCCGCGGTCCGTGAAGGATCGATGTCGTGTCGCCCGATGAACGTCAGGCGCGCCGGATCAGGGTGTCG
>NZ_JAHFPF010000021.1:12883-22494 GCF_023259385.1 Brevundimonas sp.
CGTAGACATGGGTGACGGTGTCGAACCCGACCCTCTGGTCCTGGCCGCCGAACGGCGCCGGATCGAACCACGGGGCCGTCAGGCCCGCCTGGACGGGATCCTCGACCTTGTCGGTATTCCAGCCGAGCAGGAGCCGGCCGCCGGGCCGCAGGATCGCGGCCATCGCCGCCACCGCCCGGCCTTGCTGTTCGGCCGCATCGACCCCGTAGCCGAAGACGCCGTTGCAGATGATCGCGTCGAAGGTGATGTCGGGGAAGATCGTGTCGATCTCGCATACATCGCCGGTCCGGTGGCGGCCGCTGCGGCCCCAGCGGGCCGCCTTGGGATCGATATCGGTCGTCCAGACTTCGGCCCCGCCGGTCTCCAGAGCCGCGTAGTCGGTCGCGGTGTAGGCGCGGCACCCGACCCACAGGATTCGGCCGCCGGCCGCGGCGAAGGCGGGAATATAGGCCTCGGCCATGAGCCGGCGGTCGGGCAGGTCCCGAATGTCGCCGGCGCGCGCGGCGCGCATGCGCGCCGCGGTCTCCTTGCCGAAGAGAAGAGTTGTCAGAAAGGTGCGTCCGCCCATGGCAGGCCTCGGTCAATCACGGGGGATCCGGAAGATTGGCCGATCATGCGCAGGCGTGACGGATGATGGCCAGAGCGGACGCGACCTTCATCAGCGATACGTTGGCGCAGGTCGTCGAGCTGTTGTGCCCGCACCACGGGATTGTGGATCGCCACGACATGCGTCTGGCCCGCCGAGGCCATTCTCCGGCGCAGCTTGTCGTCGGTGACCAGGCGGGTGATGGCGTCCGCGAGCCCTGGCGCTTCCGGCGGGTCGACGTACAGGGCGTGAACCCCGCTCGCCTCCCTCAGGCCGCCGCGTCCGGAGGACACCAGCGCCGCGCCGGCGGCGTGGGCTTCCAGCGCCGTCAGGCCCAGCGCCTCGGCGACCCGTGACGGGGTCACGGCGATGGCGGCGCGACGCGACACCTCGATGACCTTCGCCATAGATGCGGACTTGTGGAGTTCGACCCGGTCGCCGAACCGCTCGAGGGCGCGAACGTGCGGTTCGGCCCAGGCCTGGTTCCGCTCCCATTCGCCGAGCATCAGGGCGCCGCGCCACGTCGGGTTCCCGTCCAGAACAGTCGCCAGCGCCTCGCAGAAGGCGTCGAGCCCCTTCTCGGGCAGGGCGCGACCCGAAAACAGGATCAGCGGCTCGCGCGCCGCGACATCGCCGCGCCAGGCTTCGATGTCGATCGGATTGCAGACCGCCGAAATCGCTCCCCTGAAACGGGGATAGTCGCTCCGGAACTCGGCGCAGGCCGCCTCGCTGACGAACACGAGGTGGTTGAAGGCCTGCAGCCGGCGGCGATAGCGGAACCGCTCGATCGGATTGCTCGGCGGCTTGATGCGCGTGTGGCGATACAGGACGTGCATCGGACCGGGCAGGAGGCGGGCCAGCTCCGCGGCCGGCCCGAGCTGCTGGTGGTACTCGACGATGTCGGGCGCCAGGTCCCGCAACACGCCGGCGACGACCTTGCGGCGTTCCGCCTTGCTCAGCCCGCCGGGAATGGTCATCAGGCCGGGCATCGCCGGATCGGCGGCCCCTGCGTCGCAGATGATCCGGATATCGTCCTCGAACCGGCTGCGCAGGTTCAGCGTCAGGGCGACCGTCTCCATGGAGTTGGTATGGCCCCGCTCCATCAGGCAGCCACGGGGCATGACAACGGCGATGCGCATCTCAGGCCGCCTTGGCGCGCTGCGAGCGCGGACCGTTCAGTCGGAACAGTCGGCGCAGCTTGTACTGGGCGCGGATATAGCGCTCGAGCGGGGAACGATTGACGCTCTTGACGTCGATGAAGGTCATGCCGCCGGTTCCTGAAAGGGTGTGAAGGCCGTCGCTGAAGCCGTCGAGAAATCCGTCCGGCTCGAACCGGCGGACCTCGGTCGCCTCGAACCGGTCCGGTCCGAGGCTGTCGATCCGCAGAAGCCGGATCCGGGAGCCGTAGGCGCCGGAGCAGTCCTGGACCGGCAGGTGAAGGACGCCCTCGCGCTCGAACGCCGAGCCGCCGGGACGGGAGTCAGCCGCACCGGTCCGCACCGGATTGCCGGCATGGGCCGTCCAGGGGCCTTCCAGCCGGTCGGCCCAGGCGACATGCAGTTCCCGCATGGCGCGGTCATCCGGTCCGGGCAGGGCGTAGAACATCCACCAGCGCGCACCGGACCGAACGACGGTGGCGTCGATCGCGGGGACATCGAGAAGGGTCTGAACGGATTCCCACCGGTCGGGAAAACGGACGCAGCGATAGAGGGTCAGGACGCCGCTCTTGTACCCCTCGGGCAGCATGTAGAGCTCGCCGCCGTCCTCGATCAGGCTGGGGTAGGAGAGGTGGAACGGTTCGGCCAGCGCCACGCCCTGATCGATCAGGACATCGTTCCGGTCGTACTGGAAATAGTGGATCTCGCCGCGGCGAACCCGATAGTCGAACGCCTCGACGAACACGGTGACGACCCCGTCGCGCTCGATGCCGAAGGGGTCGGCCACGAACTGGAAGGAACGGTCGCCCGCGGGCAGCCAGACCACTTTCGCCGGGTCCAGTCCGCCGGGTTCGAGCGCGTGGGAAAGGGGGCTTCGGATATAACCCGAGCGCCAGAGGTCAAACATCTGAGCGTTCCGGAGCTTCGCGGGTCAAAGGGGCCGCACGGTTGCGTCGGACGGCGGACGTTTCGGAGCCTCGAAGGGCTGTCCGGGACGGATCGTCTTGCGCGCCGGGGTCTGCATCGCGTCGTCACTCTCAGGGGGGTCGTCCGGACCCGGCCAGCAAGCCGGGTCCGGACGACAGGAGGGCATGTCAAAAGGGGCTCACATGCCCTCGATGGGTAAGACGGCGCCCTGGGCGGCTTGCCTCAAAAGAAACTGCGCGGCATGAAACGGCGTTGTCTGGAGAAGGCGGCGTCCATCCGACGGCGTCGGGTGTTCTGAACCGACGAGAGGGCCGCACTCTTTTGACCGCGCCGACCGCGCATCCTTTGACCGACGTCTATTTCGAGCAGCGGGACGCGCTTGCGCGGTTCCTGCGCGCGCGCCTGGGCGGCGCGCCCGATGTCGAGGATCTGCTGCAGGACCTCTATCTCAAGGTGTCCGCGGTCAGTCCCGAGGTCGAGATCCGGGATGCACGCGCCTTCCTGTACCGGCTGGCCTCCAACCTGCTGCTGGACCGGCGGCGTTCGGCGCTGAGGGGAGCGGCCCGTGACGGGGCCTGGCGTCTGGCCTCTCACGTCGTCGGCGCGTTCGAGGACATCGACGACGCCCCGTCCGCCGAGGCCGTGGTG
This sequence comes from Brevundimonas sp., assembly GCF_023259385.1. Classification (GTDB taxonomy): domain Bacteria; phylum Pseudomonadota; class Alphaproteobacteria; order Caulobacterales; family Caulobacteraceae; genus Brevundimonas. The sequence goes on from NZ_JAHFPF010000021.1 coordinate 16,202, forward strand.
GCGAGCCGTGAACGGCTGGCGGCGCTGATCGCGGCGCTGGAGACGCTGCCCCGCAAGACGGCCACGATCTTTCGGATGCACAAATTCGACGGTCTCAGCTACGCTGAGGTGGCGACCCGCCTCGGGATCTCCCGCAGTTCAGTCGAGAAGCATATGATGGACGCGCTGAAGATCCTGGCCGCGAGGGCGCCGCGGTGACGGGCGCATTTTTCGCGTTTGGCGTGATTTTCCTCGGAGGTGGCGCCGCGGCAGCGACGTCTACCCTCAGAGAGCCGCTCGCCGTGGCTGAAGGTCGACAGTCGTACAGATGAATATCCACACCGATATCGAGGAGACGGCCCGGGGCTGGTTCGTGCGCCTGAACGGTCCGGACGCGTCCGAGGCGGAATGGCTCGCCTTCCAGGACTGGATCGAGGCGGAGCCCGCCCATCGCGACGCCTACGACCGTGTGGAAGCCCTCTGGATCGCGCTGGACGAGGTTCCCCGCTCGGCCCTGCCGGCGAACGACGACCTTCCGCGTCCGCGCCGGTCGCGGCCCGGCTGGCTCTACCCGGCGGTCGGCATGGCCGCGGCTTTGGCTCTGGCCGTCGGTGTGTGGCCGCTGTTCGACGCCCCCACCGAGATCTACCGGACGGAATCGGCGCCGCGCACGGTCGAACTGTCGGACGGCTCGGTCATTCACATGAACCGCCACTCCGATCTGAGCGTGCGCATGGAGCGGGGACGACGCGAAGTCGTCCTTTCCGACGGCGAGGCGGCGTTCGATGTCGCACACAACGCCTCGCGCCCCTTCGTGATCACCGCCAGCGACCACAGCGTTCAGGTCCTCGGGACGGCGTTCAACGTGGTCAACCACGACGGACGTTTCTCCGTGAGCGTCGAACGTGGCGTGGTCGCGGTGACGCCGGCCAGCGGCAAGGAGGCCATGCGGCTGACGGCGGGTCAGCGGGTTGATCAGCTCGGCCGCCAGCCGGCCGTCCTCAGCCGCGTCGATCCCGCCAGCGCTTCGACCTGGCGCAGTGGAGTTCTGGTCTATCGCAACGCCTCTCTCGCGGAGGTCGGAGACGACCTGTCGCGCTACCTCGACAAACCGGTTAACCTATCGGTTTCAGCGCAGAATCTTCGGTTTACCGGAGTTCTGCGGGTGGCGGATGAGGCGGTCATGCTGGAACAGCTCAAGGAGCTGGCTCCGGTCGAGGTCGTCCGATCCGCCGACGGGGTGGATTTGACTGGGCGTGACTCGCGCTGATCCTTCTGCAGGCGGCAGTACGGGACGATTTGGCTTCGTCGGCCTCGGCCTTATCCTGACTATAGCCGCACTCGGCGTGGCCCGGCCCGCCGAGGCGACGCCTGACCGGCGGTTGAACCTTCACATCCCCTCGCAGCGGGTGGAGAACGCCCTTCTGGAGCTGGCGCTTCAGGCCCACGTTTCCCTGGGCGGCGATCTTTCGGCCTGCCGCGGCGTCGCTCCCGCCCTGAACGGAACCATGGGGCTGGACGCCGCCCTGACCCGGGTGCTCGCCGGCTCGGGCTGCACATGGTCGGCCAGCGGCAGCGGGGCGATCATCATCCGCCGCGCCGGGCGGACCCGCTCCGTGGTCGCCCCGCCACCGCGGCTCCCCCGGCTTCCTCCGCTCACGCCGGCGCCGCTGCTGGAAACCGCTTCGGAACTCAGCGACGTCATCGTCACCGCCGAGCGCCGGCCGGAATCGCCCCAGCACGCCGCCACTCCGGTCACGGCGGTGTCCGGCGAGCAGATCAATTTCGCCGGAGCGGCCAACGCCCACGATCTGAGCAATCTGATCGCGGGAATGACGGTCACCAACCTGGGCTCGGGCCGCAACAAGATCCTGCTGCGAGGCATGTCCGACGGCGCCTTCACGGGGCTGACCCAATCGACGGTGGGGCTGTACCTCAACCTTGTTCCCATCACCTACAGCGCCCCGGATCCGGACCTCAAGCTGATCGACCTTGACCGGGTCGAGGTGCTGCGCGGGCCGCAGGGCGCGCTGTACGGCACGGGTCCGATCGGCGGCGTGGTCCGCATCGTCACCCGGTCGCCGGATCCGCTGGCCTATGCCGTCGATGTGTCCGGGACCCGATCCGTCACGGCCGGCGGCGGCGCCAACACCGAGTATTCCGCCGTCGTGAACGTGCCGTTGCCGGGCGAGCGGGGCGCCATTCGCGGGCTGGCGTACGAAGAGTCCTTCGACGGCTATATCGACGATGTCAGCCTGAGCCTGCGTCGGGTCAACGCCTCATCGCGGCGGGGTGGACGGCTGGCGGCCAGCGTGCGCCTCGCTCCCGACTGGAGCACGACCGCGGGAATCGTCCATCAGTCGATCGACACCGAGGACACCCACTACGTCTACCGCACCCTGGGCGGGCTGAAGCGCGCCAACCTGGTGCGGGAACCCCATACGAACGATTTCAACCAGGCCTACGTCAGTGTCGAAGGCCGGGGCGACTGGGGGCGTGTCGATGGATCGATCGCCTATCTCGATCACCGCTTCCTCAGCCGCTACGACGCCTCGACCGCGCTTTTGCTGTTCGGCTCCCTGGCACGGACGGGCGCCCTGGACGAGGCGAAGTCCATCAATCTGGTGGTGGGGGAGCTGACGTTCCGGTCGCCGCCGTCCGACACGATCGAATGGCTGGCGGGCGCCTTCTTCTCGTCAGGCGAGACGCGGTCCGAGACCCTGCTTGCGGCCCTGCGGCCCACGCCCGCTGACGTCTATAATGAAGTGCGCAACGATGAGCTCCGCGAGGCGGCGGCGTTCGGTGAAGTCTCATACGCCCTGACCCCGACCGTGACCCTGACGGCGGGGGGGCGGCTCTACGGCTTCGACTACGACACGCATTCCGATGTGACCCAGAGGTTCGGGCAACGACAGTTCGAGGGCAGCCGCAGCACCTGGGGCTTTTCGCCCAAGCTGGGACTCGATTACCGCCCTGACGATCAGCTGAGCCTCTACGCCCTGGTTAGTCAGGGCCACAGGACGGGCGGGTTCAACACGGGGGGGCCGCTCTGGCAGAACTTCAACGGCGGCCCGGGCAATCCCATGCGGGAATATTCCGGCGACACGCTGTGGAACTACGAGATCGGGGGCAAGGCTCTGCTCTGGGACGGGCAGGTTCAGGCGCGCGTCGCCGTCTTCGCGGCCGACTGGCAGAACATCCAGAGCGACCAGTTCCTCCCCAGCGGCCTGGCCTATGCCGTCAATGTGGGCGACGGCGCCAACCGGGGCATCGAGATCGAGGCCAACTGGCGGCCGAACGACGAGATCGAGATCCGCGCCAACGCCCTGCTCGCCGATCCGCGGATCACCCGGCCCAACGCGAACTTCAACTCGCGGGGGGATGCGGGCCTGCCCGGCGTTCCCTCGGCGTCGGCCAACATCAACGTCTCGTGGCGGCGTCCCGTCGGGGGAGGGCTGACCGCCTTCGTGGACGCCAGCCTGGCCTATGTCGGCCCCTCGCGGCTGACGTTCGACGCCGAGCGCCGCTACCGGATGGGAAACTATCTGAACGGCCGCATGTCGACGGGTCTGGAAGCGGACAACTGGGCGATCATGGCGTTCGTCGACAACCCCTTCAACACCACGGCCAACACCTTCTCGTTCGGCGACCCGTTCCGCCTTCCCGAGGCCCTGGCCACCACGCCGCTGCGTCCGCGAACGGTGGGCGTCACCCTCAGATTTTCGAAGTAGTCCCGGGCAGCGGGCCGGCGGCCCCGCCGTCGAGCCGCAGGGCCTGGCCTGCGCCCTGGCCGAACCGGATCCGCGGGTGCACCGCTCGCCGGTCGGGGCGTTCAACCCGGTTGGCGGATCGAATTCCGCTCCTGAGCGATCGGCCTTGGCCAAATGGCCTTCAGCTTATCGATTTCACTGCAGAAGGCCGGTGGCGGAGAGGGTGGGATTCGAACCCACGGTACCCGTAAAGGCACGCCGCATTTCGAGTGCGGTACATTCGACCACTCTGCCACCTCTCCGCGGGGCCGAAACGCTTTGGTCGAGCGAGCGGCTTCTCTAATCGGGGAGCCCCTGCGCCGCAAGCAGGGAAATGACGAAAATCGTCAGCGTAGGGCCGGAAGGGGAAGGCCCAGGGCTTCGCCGGTCGACGGGTCGCCGTCGGCGACGCGGAAAAGCTCGGCCGGGCGGCCGCCGGTGGCCGCCGACAGACGGCCCGTGGCCTCGACCAGGCCGGTGCGCTCGACGCCCCGGCGGAAGTTCTGCTTGTGCAGGGACAGGCCCGCCACGGCCTCGGCGGCGGCCTGCAGGCCGGACAGGGTGAAGGTCTCGGGCATGAGATCGAACAGCACCGGGCGATACTTCAGCTTGCTGCGCAGGCGGCCCAGCCCGGTGGCCAGGATCCGGCGGTGGTCCGAGACCATGGGGCGGCCCGGCGCGGCGGCGGGCGGAGCCTTGTCGAGGTCGCGCGCCGCCTCGTCGACCAGTCCGGCCTCGTAGAGCAGCTCATAGCGTTCCAGCACCCGGCCCTCGTTCCAGCGCTGGCCGGGGGCGGCGGCGAACAGGGCGTCGATCCGGGCGGCGCGGCGGCTGTCGCCGGCGGCCCAGTCGCGCAGGCCCTCGATCAGAGCGGCCTGGCACGAGGCGGCGCCGTCACGGCGGTCCTCCCAGGGGAAGAAGTCCAGCACGGGGGTCCAGCGGGCCTCGGCCGCCGGGGCGTCGGCGGCGTCGGCGGTCAGGGCCAGATAGCCGACCGAGACCTCGCGATGGTGCTCCGGTCCGGGGGTGGCGCGGGGACTGGCCCGGCCCAGGTCGCCGAAGGTGTAGAGCTGTTCGACGAAGCCGAGCCGGAACCCGGTTTGCGCCGTCACGAAGGCGCGCAGGGCCAGTTCGAAGGTGCGGTCGCGGGTCGGGTCGAAGGGGCCGAAGGGCAGGGCCGCCGAACCGTCGTCGCCGGTCGTGGTCAGGACGCAGGCCTTGCCGTCCCTCAGCGCGATGACCACGGCCGACAGGCCGATGCGGACCCCCTGTTCGGCCATGGCTATTCGGTATGCCAGGCGTCGGGGGCGGAGATCAGGCCCACCGCCTCGGCCAGCACCCGGTAGCGCTCCAGATAGCGCTGCTGGGCCACCGGGGCGGGCAGGGGCTCGATGAGCAGGTCATAGCCGGCCGGCGGCGCGCCGAAGATGGTCAGGGACTCGGCCTTGTTGAAGCCCGCCAGCTGGGTCGCCTCGAAGTAGGCGCAGGCGCGGTCGGCCTTCTTGATCAGGGTCTTGATGGCCACCGGGTTCTTGGGCGGCAGGCCGAAGCGGACGTGAATGGCGCTTTCCAGCCGGGCCTCGAAAGCCTTGTAGTTCACGCCCAGCGCCGCCTTGAACGGCGAGATCATGTCGCCGATCACATACTCGGAGGCGTCGTGCAGCAGGGCGGCGAGGCGCCATTTCGGCTCGAGCCCCGGCTTGATGTGGGCGGCGATCTCTTCGACGACGCAGGAGTGCTGGGCGACCGAGAAGGCGTGCTCGCCGATGGTCTGGCCGTTCCAGCGGGCCACCCGGGCCAGGCCGTGGGCGATGTCCTCGATCTCGATGTCGAACGGCGACGGGTCCAGCAGGTCGAGGCGGCGGCCCGACAGCATGCGCTGCCATGCGCGGGGCGCTTTTGACGAAGGTCGGGGTGCGGAAGCCAAGGCGTGATCCAGTTCGATTGGCTGGACGTGGTGGCCCATAGAGCCCGCGTGATCAAGGCCGGAGCGGAATCGGCGCCCCGGATTCCGTGCACGGTCCGAGGCGGAGCCTGAGCGGCGGGCTATTCCCCGGCGTTGAGCGCCACCAGGTCCTTGGCGTCCTCGAACACCCGGCCGCGGTTGCGGTCGCGCGAGCGGACCGTGGCCACCACCAGCGGGCCGCCGACGGGGCCGCGCGCCTCGTAGCCGACCAGACGCCAGCCCCCGGCGGAGGGCCGGTTGTCGGTCAGGATCCAGCTGGCGCGGGTGGCGTCGCCCGCGGCCATGGCGCGGACCTCGGCGCTGTCGTTCTGGGCGCGGACGCTGACGCTGTCGCCGTTCTCGCCGCCTTCGATATCGACCGTGCCCGAGTCGTCGTTGGCGTCGATGTGGATGCCGCCGATGCGGACGGAGGCCTGATCGCCCTTGGTCTCGATGTGCATGCCGGGCAGGCGGATGTCGGCGTCGTCGCCGTTGGCCCGAACAGCCACGTCGGCCGCGGCCTCGGCGCGGGCGGCCTCGGCCTGGGCTCGGGCGGCGTTGGCCTCGCTCCGGGCCGCGACGGCCTCGGTCCGGGCGGCGGCGTCGGCGCCGGCCCGCAG
>NZ_JAHFPF010000247.1 GCF_023259385.1 Brevundimonas sp.
GGATCGCCCAGCACGGTGATGAACAGGGCGGCGGCGGCGAGCAGCAGCAGGCCCGCGCCGGCGACGGCGACCGGCGGCTTCTTCAGCAGGCGGCCGAGCGGCGCGAGGCGGTCGCGCAAAGGAATCTTCACCGGCGGAGCTCCGGCGGTGGCGGCGAGGGCGGACTGGCGCTTGGCGAACATGGACAGTTGAGCACGCTCGATGGGCGGGACCCGCGCACGCGGACCCCTTCGAGGCTCACATTGCCGAGCGCCGGTTAAGAAACCCTAACGGCGCGTTAGCCATGTGGGGGCTTATTCGCCGGGGCTTCCCGCCGCGCCGTTGTCGGCCAGCACCGTGCCGGGCGCCGAGGTGACGATGCCCTCCGGGGCCGCCGCCAGCCGGGTCAGCTGACCGCCCGCGCGAAGCACGTCAAAGGCGCGCTCCAGCTGGTAGTCCTTGTCCTTGTCATAGGCCTCGCCCGGGGCCTCGTGCGGCACGTGGGCGCCCTTGCGTTCGGCCCCGATGGAGGCGTCCAGCGCCGTGGCGTAGGCGGCCTCGGAATAGATGAAGCTGGAGCGCGAGATGATGCGCGCCTCGGCTTCCGAACGGGCCACTTCCAGGTCCGGCTCGATGCCGATCTTCTGGATCGAGGCGCCGGACGGCGTGTAGTAGCGGGCGGTGGTGATCGACAGGGCGCCGTCGGCGCCGTTGCGCAGCGGGATCACCGTCTGCACCGAACCCTTGCCGAAGCTGGTCAGGCCCACGACCGTGGCGCGCTGGTGGTCCTTCAGGGCGCCGGCGACGATCTCCGAAGCCGAGGCCGAGCCGTAGTTGATCAGCACCACCAGCGGCAGGCCGTTGGTCAGGTCGCCCGGGGTCGCGGCGTAGCGCTGGATCTGGTCCGGCTTGCGCCCGCGCTGGCTGACGATCTCGCCACGTTCCAGGAAGGCGTCAGACACGGCGATGGCCGCGTCCAGCAGGCCGCCGCCGTTGTTGCGCAGGTCGAGGACATAGCCCTTCAGCGCCGGGTTCTCGGTCTTGAGCTTCGCGATCGTCTCGCTGAGTTCGCGGCCCGTGTTCTCGTTGAAGGTCGAGACGCGCAGATAGCCGAAATCGCCCTCGACGCGGCCGGTGACGGATTCGATGCGGATGACCTCGCGGGTCAGGGTCACTTCGCGCGGCTCTTCGCCGTCACGCAGGAAGGTGACCTTGATCGTGGTGCCCACGGCGCCGCGCAGCTTGTCGGAAACCTGGCTGACGGTCAGACCCGAGGCGCTCTGGCCGTCGATGGCCGAGATGACGTCGCCGGCGTTGACGCCCGCGCGGGCGGCCGGGCCGCCATCCATCGGCGAGATGATCTTCACCAGCCCGCCTTCCGACGAGATGGTCAGGCCGACGCCCGAATAGTGGCCCTCGGTCCGCTCGCGCAGATCGCCGTAGCCTTCCGGCGGCAGATAGTTGGAGTGGGGGTCCAGCGCCCCCATCATGCCCTGCAGCGCCGCCTCGATCAGCTTCTTGTCATCGACCGGTACGACATAGGCCTGCTCGACAATGCCCAGCACGTCGCCGAACAGGCCGATCATGCGGAAGGCTTCGTTGCGCGGGGTCTGACCGGCGGCGGTCGCGGCCCCCAGGCCGACCACGGTGGCGGCGGCGGCGCCGATCATCAGCAGCTTGCGCATTCGTCTTCTTCTCAGCGGACCGGGGAGGCGGTCTTACAGGGCGGCAGTTAGGTCCCGGGCGACGACGAAATCGTGGCCGATCCGGAGACGGTCGATAAAATCAGCGTCATCAGCGGATGGGAAGCGGATTCGCCCGTTCGGAGCCCGACCGGAGTCAATTCAACCACGGCGCCGGATCGACCGCGCGTTCGTCGCGCCGCAGCTCGAACCAGACCTCTCCGTCGGGGGCGGTGCGGCCCACGGCCTGGCCGTCCGAGACCCGGGTCCCGGTCTCGACCGAGACCTCGTCCAGCCCGGCGATGACCGCGCGCCAACCCGGGCCCAGGTCGACGATCACCACCTGTCCCCAACCCGACAGCGGGCCGGCGAAGACCACGCGTCCGGCCGCGGGGGCGCGGGCCTCCAGCTGGTTCGCGCTCCAGCGCCATCCGTTCGAGCCGCGTCCGAAACGGATTGAGGGCGCGCCTTCGACCGGCGCGGTCAGGCGGCTGCGCCCCGCGGGCAGGCGGGCCACCGTCGTCGGCGCGTCGGTCTCCGGCGCGGGTACAGCGGCGCCGAGCGCGTTCAGCCGGGCTTCCAGCGCACGCCCGGCCCGTTCCGCCTGTACGGCCTCGGCGCGCAACACCGCCTGCAGCGCCGCCTTGCGCGCCGACAGGCTTTCGATCTCGCCGCGCCGGTCGCCCCGCGCGCTCTCGGTCGTGAACAGCTGCTCGCTGTTCAGGGCCGCCAGCCGCCGGATGCGGGTCAGCTCGGCCTGCTGATCCGCCAGGGCCTTGGCCCGGCTTTGCAACTCGGGGGCGATAGCGCGTAGCAGGATGGAGGCCCGCACCGCGTCCACCGCCTCGTCGGTGGGCACCAGCAGGGGGGGCGGCGGCTTGCGGCTCATCATCTGCAGGGCCGACAGCAGCCGCGCCTGCCGCCCGCGCGCCAGCGCCAGGCGCGCGACCAGCTCGCTCTCGCGCTGACCCAGTTCGCGCAATCGCGCCCGCTGGGCGGCGATCAGCTGGTCGTCGGCGCTGACGGCGGCGGTCAGGCGGCCCAGCTCGCGTTCCAGGGTCCCGATCTCGGCCGCCGCGTCGTCGGCTTCGGCCCGCAGACGGCGGGCGCGGGCCTGCTCGTCGCGGAACTCAGCCTGCAGGCGCGCGACTTCGCCCCGTTCCTGCGGCGCCGCGGCGGCGACGGGCAGGGCGATCAGGCCGACCATGGCGATGGCGATCAGGGGACGCATCAGACCATTTTTGCTTCGGGTTGCTCCAATCCGAATCCAAAAAATGGTCCGGCATAATTCTGGAGCGAAATCTGAGCCCGGATGCTGCGCATCCAAACCGATTTCGCTCTAGTCCCTATGGTAGGGCGATCCGGCCAGGATGGTCACGGCGCGATACAGCTGTTCCGCCAGCATCGCCCGCGCCAGCGCGTGCGGCCAGGTCTGGGGGCCGAAGGCCAGGGTCGATCCCGCGGCTTCGCGCACGCTGGCGTCCAGTCCGTCGGCTCCGCCGATGGCGAACACCAGCCGCCGCTCGCCCCGGTCCCGGAGCAGGGCGATATAGTCGGCGAAGGCGCGGCTGGAGAAGGTCTTGCCGCGTTCGTCGCAGGCGATCAGGTGCGCGCCCTCAGCGGCCTTGAGGATCAGCTCGGCTTCGGGCGCCTTGCCCGGCTTGCGGGGCTCCAGATCGATCAGCTCCAGCGGCCCGAGACCCAGCGCCCGGCCCGCCAGGGTGGCGCGCTGGGCGTAGTCCTCGGCCAGCATGGCTTCAGGCCCGCGTCCCGGCTTGCCGATCGCGATGACGCCCAGCTTCATGGTCGGATCAGGGGATCAGGCGCGGCTGTCGGTGCGGTGGCCGCTCTCGACCGACCAGATCTTCTCGATGTTGTAGAAGGCGCGCACTTCCGGGCGGAACAGGTGGACGATCACGTCGCCGCCGTCCAGCAGCACCCAGTCACAGTGCGGCAGGCCGGAAACCTTGACCTTGCCCAGGCCCTTTTCCTTCATCAGCCGCTGCAGGTGGTCGGCCAGGGCGCCGACGTGGCGGTGCGAGCGGCCCGAAGCCACGATCATGGCGTCGGACATGGGGCTCTTGCCGCGCAGGTCGATCAGGACGATGTCCTGCGCCTTGTCATCGTCAAGCTTGCCCAGGATGGCGTTTTCGAGGTCCGTCAGGCCGACGGGGAGGGGAGCCTGCTGACCGTCTTCGGAGTGGACGGGTTCGATCTCGTCCATCTCGTGCGCCGTGTTGGAGACGGCGTCATCGTGCGCGTCATACGCGGTAGAGGGGGTCAGCGGAGGGCTCCGGGGGTCGTTACTAAAGGGGCAGTCTAGCACGGACGGCCCCCGCCGTCACGCGAGCCCTGAGTCTTAGGCGTCCGGATCGGAGTTGCCATCTCCAATGGTCGGATGTGGGACACCGGCCTCTCTCAGTGCACGAGCCAATTTTCCGTACAGATTGGGATGTCCGCGCTTGCTGATCGGATCCACGGTCACGGTTGTATGGAACCAGCCGGAGCGCGGGAGTGTAAGGTGGATGTGGCCGGTTTTTGCATCATACCAGGCGCCGATGTTGAGATAGGCGGTGTTGCCGCCTTTCTCGCTTTTGCGAATATCGCCGTCCATTAAAGGCTCCTGCGCGGCAACCAAGCGTTGCGACGGTACCGATAATGCAGTTTATCGAGGTGATCGAGCCGCCGCGCGCAGCGCCGTGGACGAGCGCGGATTGAGCGGCGCGGTCAGATAGGTCCAGGCCGGAGCCTCCATCGACGACAGCAGCCGGGCCTTCTGGGCGGGCACGCGGGCGTCGGCGAAGCGGGCCGACGCCGGTGCGGTGCGGCTGTCCAGCATCGAGCCCGGGCGAGCGATCACCGCCACCGGCATCAGCCGCATGATGTCCGTCCAGCCGCGCCATTTGTGGAAGCTGGCCAGGTTGTCCGAGCCCATCAGCCAGACGAAATTCACCCCCGGATGGCGGGCGACGAGGGCGCGCAAGGTGTCGATGGTCCACTGGGTGCCCAACCGCGTCTCGACATCGGAGACGATCATCGACGGGCCGGAGGCCGCCAGCCGGGCCGCCTGTCCGGCGGAGGCCATTCGCTCGGCCAGCGGGGCGCTGTCGCGGGCGTCCTTAAGGGGGTTCTGCGGCGACACCAGCCAGATCACCCGATCCAGCCCCAGCCGCCGCAAGGCCGTTTCGGCGACATGGGCGTGACCGTCGTGGGCGGGATTGAACGAGCCGCCGAACAGGCCGACCGACATGCCGGGGCGCAGGTCCAGGCCGTCGCGCAGCGCGCCCCTGCGGGGGCCGGCGATCTTCGGCGCGGGACCGGCGTGGAAGAAGGGCAAGGCGGGCTCGCGCGACTTATGCTCATCCGCGCCCTAACACGCGGGATCGTCCGTGTCGCCTCAGTTTCGTCGTTGCCCCCCGATGCTGACAGCAAGTGGCGGCAGCCCCGGCGCAGGTTCGGTCCCTACAGGGAGGACTCCATGACTGACG
>NZ_JAHFPF010000248.1 GCF_023259385.1 Brevundimonas sp.
ACGCCATCATCGAGTCGTCGACCCTGCGCCTGCGTCCGATCATCATGACCTCGATCGCCACCGCCTTCGGCGCCCTGCCGCTGGTGTTGTGGCACGGGGCGGGGGCGGGCAGCCGCCAGACCATCGGCGTGGTGATCTTCGCCGGGGCCATGTTCGCGACCCTGCTGACCCTGTTCGTGGTGCCCGTGATCTACGGCGTGCTGGCGCGCTTCACCAAGTCGCCGGAATACACCGCCCGCAAGATCGAGGAGTGGGAAGCCCAGGAGACCACCGCCAACGACAAGGGCCTGGCGGCGGCGGAGTAGGGACCAGCCAATCTGCTATCGTCATCCCAGCGAAGGCCGGGATGACGATAGCTTTTTATTGAGCCGCCGGCGGAGCCCCCGCCGGAACGTATCCGGTCTCGACCTTCAGCCAGGCGATGACGTCGCGGCGGTCGGTCGCGTCCGGCAGGCCGGGGAAGGTCATCTTGTTGCCGGGCAGGAAGGTACGCGGGTTCTCCAGCCAGTGATCCAGCTTTTCGGCGTCCCAGACGAAGCCGGCGGTCTTCACCGCGTTCGAATAGTTGTACTTGGCCGCGGTCCCCGCCTGACGCCCGAAGACGCCGTACAGGTTCGGTCCGGTCATGTTCGGTCCGCCCTCGGTCACCGTGTGGCACGAGCGGCAGCGGGCGAAGACGCGGCGGCCGTTGTCCAGGTCGCCCTGATTGTACGGGGCGGGCAGGGCGGCCAGCAGGACGGCCTTCTGCGCCGGGGTCAGTTCCGGCTTCGGCGGCGCGGCGGGCGCGGCCGATCCGGCCCCGCCGTCGCTACAGGCGGACAGGCCCAGCAGGGCGGCCAGGGAGAGCGCGGGGACGAGGGCGAGGCGGGTCATGAGGAGGCTCCGGAATCCGGGAGCAGTGATAGCTCAAACACCGGCCCGGACAACCGCCCTGCGACGCTTGGCCGGGGTGGACGCTGAGGTGTCGCTCCTGATAATCACTGTCAGGAAAGGCGCGCCTTTTTCGCGCCGGCGTTTCCACGAGTTCCATGTCTGACACCCTCAAACTGAGCGAGGCCCGCAAGGGCGCCCGCGGCGTCATCGTTCAGGTCGGCGAGCACTGCCACCACAAGGGCGACGCCGTCGAACTGGAGCGCCGCCTGATCGAACTGGGCTTCGTCGAGGGCGCGCGCGTGGAGCTGCTGCACGAGGGCCTGTTCGGCCGTGATCCCATCGCCATGAAGGTCGACGACATGCGCGTCGCCCTGCGCCGTCACGAGGCCGCCAGCCTGACGATCCGCCTGGACGGGACCGCCGCCTGATGGACATGCAGGTTCGCACGCCCCGCGTCGCCCTGGTCGGCAACCCGAACAGCGGCAAGACCGCCCTGTTCAACGCCCTGACGGGCGCTCACCAGAAGGTCGCCAACTATGCCGGGGTCACCGTCGAGCGGAAGGAAGGCCACATCCGCACCGGCGAGGGCCGCGCCCTGACCGTCCTCGACCTGCCGGGCACCTACTCCCTGCGCGCCCGCAGCCCGGACGAGGAGGTCACGCGCGACGCCGTCCTGGGCAAGCTGGCCGGAGAGGTTCCGCCGGACGTGATCGTGGCCGTGGCCGACGCCACCAACCTGCGCCTGGTCCTGCGCCTGGTGCTGGAGCTGAAGGCCGTCGGGCGTCCGATGGTGCTGGCGCTCAACATGTACGACATCGCCCAGCGTCAGGGGCTGCGCATCGATCTGGAGAGGCTTCAGGCTGAACTGGGCGTGCCGGTGATCCCGACCACGGCCACGCGCCGCCGGGGCGTCGCCGAACTGATCGCCGCCGTCGACGCCGCCGCCGGGACCCTGTCGGCCACCGCCGAGAGCGAGTGGATCTCTCCGGACGCCGACGCCCTGCGCGGCAAGGCCCGCGAGGCCGAGCGCATCATGAAGGCCTGCGTCAAGCCGCCCGAGCGTCCGGACACCCTGACCGGCAAGATCGACGGCGTGCTGCTGCACCCGGTCGCGGGCCTGCTGATCCTGGTCGCCCTGCTGTTCGTCATGTTCCAGGCGGTCTTCACCTGGGCGACGCCGCTGATGGACGGCATCGAGGGCGTCCTGGGCGGCTTCGGCGCCTGGATCGCCACCGTCATGCCGGACGGCATCTGGCAGAGCCTGATCGTCGACGGCCTGATCGCGGGCGTCGGCGGGGTGCTGGTCTTCCTGCCGCAGATCCTGATCCTGTTCCTGTTCATCCTCCTGCTGGAGGACTTCGGCTACATGGCCCGGGCCGCCTTCCTGATGGACCGGGTCATGGGCGGGGCGGGGCTGCACGGCCGGGCCTTCATTCCGCTGCTGTCCAGCTTCGCCTGCGCCATTCCCGGCGTGATGGCGGCGCGGGTGATCGATTCCAAGCGCGACCGGCTGACCACCATCATGGTCGCGCCGCTGATGACCTGTTCGGCGCGCATCCCCGTCTATGTCCTGATCATCGGCGCCTTCATTCCGAACGAGAAGGTGTGGGGCGTGCTCAGCCTGCAGGGGCTGGTGATGTTCGGCCTCTACGCCGCCGGCATCGTCAGCGCCCTGATCGTCTCCTTCGTCATCCGCAAGATCTTCTGGAGGGGCGCGGTCGAGCCCTTCATGATGGAGCTGCCCGCCTACAAGCTGCCCGATCCCAAGAGCGTGGCCTTCAACCTGTGGCTCCGCGCCCGCATCTTCCTGGAGCGGGCCGGGCGGATCATCCTGCCGCTGATGGTCATCGTCTGGGCGCTGGCGACCTTCCCCTATCCGCCCGAGGGCGCGACCCAGCCAGCCATCGACTACTCCTTCGCCGGCATGATCGGGCGGGCGCTGGAGCCCATCTTCGCACCCATCGGCTTCAACTGGCAGATGGTCATCGCCCTGATCCCGGGCATGGCGGCGCGCGAGGTCGCGGTGGCGGCCCTGGGCACCGTCTACGCCGTCGCCGATCCCGAGAGCGCCACCAGCCTGCTGGGCGCGACCCTGGCGTCGCACTGGTCGCTGGCCACCGGCCTGGCCTTCCTGGCCTGGTACATCTTCGCCCCGCAGTGCGTGGCGACGCTGGGCGTGGTCAAGCGCGAGCTGAACTCGTGGAAATGGATGTGGGTTATGGTCGTCTACATGTTCGGCCTGGCCTATCTGGCCGCCTTCGTGACCTACCACCTGTCCGTGGCGCTGGGCGGAGGCTGAGCCCCGGCGCGTCCGTCGCCGAACTCCGGTTGACAAGGCGGCCGCGCGCGGTCGATCTCCCTGTCAACCGGGGGTCGGATCATGCAGTCGCCAAACAACCCGTCGCCGTGCCGCCACGACTACCTGTGGTCCGACGTCCATCAGGCCGAGCTCTGCCGCCATTGCGGCAAGGGAAAGGCCGCCGCCGTCGCGCCCGCCATGGCCCTGCCCGCGGAGGACGGATTTCTCGAGATTCCGGTCTTCAACGACCCGCTGCCGCCGCGCCGGGCCGCCGCCGGCGACAAGGTGCTCAAGGCCCAGGCCCTGCTTCGCCGCGACGCCCTGCTGACCCTGCTGGAGCGGCTGGCCGAGGACCGCCCGCCGTCGCGCGAGGACGCCATTGACGCGGTGCTGGCGGTGATCGAGGACGCGCACTCGGCCGATCCGGTGCTGTTCGGCGAGGCCGCCGCCCGCCACTTCGCCCGCCTGCATGAGGCGCGGACCGGGCTGGTCTTCTGAAGGGGCAGGGGATGGTGCCGGCTGCAGGAATCGAACCCGCGACATCCAGTTTACAAAACTGGCGCTCTACCAACTGAGCTAAGCCGGCGTCCCGCTTGACGGGCGGCCCTTATGCTGGCGCATGGAGCGGGACGCAAGCGGGGTCGATACGTGCCGATATCCTTTCCACACATCGCGCCGGTGCTCATGCTGGTCGCGTCCAACGTCTTCATGACGCTGGCCTGGTATGGCCACCTGAAATTCGGGTCCAAGCCGCTGTGGATCGTGGTGATCGTCAGCTGGGGCATCGCCTTCTTCGAATACTGCCTCGCCGTGCCCGCCAACCGCATCGGCCATCAGGTCTATTCGGCCGCCGAGCTGAAGACGATGCAGGAGGTCATCACCCTGATCGTCTTCGCCGTCTTCTCGGTGACCTTCCTGGGCGAGAAGCTGACGATGAACCACGCCGTCGGCTTCGCCCTGATCATCGCCGGGGCGTGGTTCATCTTCCGCGGGCCGCTCTAGGCCACCCTCAGGTCAGGCCTTCTTGCCGATCTTCAGCCCGCCGATGATCGCCCCGCCCAGCAGGTAGATGACCAGCAGGTGGCTCCAGTCGATGTGGATCAGGCGGATGTCCGAGGTCTGGTAGATGAAGTTGTAGGCCGAGGTCATCAGGGCGAAGCAGACGCAGGCGACCAGGCCGATCTTCAGCCCGCCCTTCCAGCCCGCCGACCCCTCGCGGGCGATGAACCAGCCCAGGCCGATCATGGTGATGAAGGTCTGGACCAGGCCGGCCAGCATCCACATCGGATCGCCCCCCTCGCCGGTGACGCCGGTCAGGGTCTTCCACTGCGCCTCGAAAATCACGCCGTACCAGAGGAAGCCGACGAAGAAGGCGACGACGGTCGCCACCAGGATGCCCGGCCAGTTTAGCTTGCCCATTGGATGCCCCTCCCAAGGCCGCGGATGAGTCCGCTGAGGAAGAAAGGCTACGCTCGCGCCGCCCGGCGTCAATGAACGGCGTTCACTCCAGTTCGGCGGCGATGCGGTCCGCCAGCGCGCGCAGCGCCTCGGTGTCGGCCATGGGGGCGTGGCCGTGGCCCTTCATCGGGCGGTCGGCCCAGCGCGGCACGATATGGAAATGCAGGTGGAAGACGGTCTGGCCCCCGGCCTCGCCGTTGAACTGCAGGATCTGGAAGCCCTCGGGCTTCAGCGCCTTCTCGACCGCGCGGGCGGTGCGCCGGGTGGCCTCCATGACCTTTGCGAGGGCTTCGGGCTCGATCTCCAGCAGGTTGCGGGCGGTCGAGGTCTTGGACACCACCAGCACATGGCCTTCCGACTGCGGGAAGACGTCCATGAACACCAGGACGTCGGCGTCCTCCCACACCTTCACCGACGGAATCTGGCCCTTCAGGATCCTGGCGAAGATGTTGTCGGGGTCGTAAGGCGCGTGAAGGGTCATGTGGGG
>NZ_JAHFPF010000249.1 GCF_023259385.1 Brevundimonas sp.
TCGCGTTCAGCAGGTCGGGCTTCTTGCGCTCGGCCTTGGTCATCGAGGAGATGATGGCTTCCTGACGGGCGATCATGCGGTCGTCGATATTGGCGTCGGCCATCTGGGACTTCATCTTGGCCACGCCGGGCAGCATGCCCATGATGCCCTGAAGACCGCCCATCTTCTTCATCTGCTGCAGCTGGGCGGCGAGGTCGTTCAGGTCGAACTGCCCCTTGGCCAGCTTGCGCGCCATGGCCTCGGCCTTGGAGGCGTCCAGTTCCTGGCTGGCCTTCTCGACCAGGGCGACGATGTCGCCCTGGCCCAGGATGCGGCCGGCGACGCGGCGGCTGTCGAACACATCCAGCGCGTCGACCTTCTCGCCGGCGCCCAGATATTTGATCGGCAGGCCGGTGACGGCGCGCATCGACAGCATGGCGCCGCCGCGGCCGTCGCCGTCGGCGCGGGTCAGCACCAGGCCGGTCAGCGGCAGGCGCTCATGGAAGGCCTTGGCGGTGCGGACGGCGTCCTGGCCGGTCAGGCTGTCGGCGACCAGCAGGGTCTCGACCGGCTTGGACACGGCGGCGACTTCCGCCACCTCGGCCATCAGGGCCTCGTCCAGGGTGATCCGGCCGGCGGTGTCGAGGATCAGGACGTCGAAGCCCTGCAGCTTGGCCGAAGTCAGGGCCCGCTTCGCGATCTGCACGGCGCTCTCGCCCGCCACGATCGGCAGGGTGGCGACCTCGATCTGCTCGCCCAGCTTGGCCAACTGCTCCATGGCCGCCGGACGACGCGTGTCCAGCGAGGCCATCATGACCTTCTTGCGGTCGAACTTGGTCAGGCGCAGCGCCAGCTTGGCCGAGGTCGTCGTCTTGCCCGAGCCCTGCAGGCCGGCCATCAGGATGACGGCGGGCGGCGTGGCGTTCAGGTTGATCGGGGTCGGCTCATCGCCGCCCAGCATCTCGACCAGGCCGTCGTAGACGATCTTGATCACCTGATCGGCCGGCTTGACCGAACGGATGACCTCTTCGCCGGTGGCGCGCTCGGTGGCGAAGGCGATGAAGTCCTTGACGACGGGCAGGGCGACGTCGGCCTCGAGCAGGGCCACGCGCACTTCGCGCATCGCCTCGGCCACGTCCTTTTCGGACAGGGCGCCGCGACCGGTGATCCGGTCGAAGACGCCTGTCAGCCGCTCGTTCAGAGCCTCGAACATCAACTACCTCATGCTCATTTTCGCTCTAGGTCGGAACGACCTGAATCCAGAAAATGGGCCAGCCAAACATCCGACGGGTGAGACGGCTCCATACGACAACGGCCTCTGGCGACGATCACGTCGGCAGAGGGTTCTCGCCTGCCTCGTCCATTCGAAAATGGGGTCGTGCAGGTGGAGACGCGAGGTTCACTTGCGTCGGAAGCGGCGGCTTATGGAGGAAAGTCGACCGTTTGTCGACTCGTCGCGCCTCAGACCATGATGTCCAGCAGGACCGCCTCGGTCTTGCCGGTGCGCGCGGCGTCATCCATCGAACGCTGCATCATCTCTTCCATCTTCTGCTGGATCAGCTTGGCGATCTCGTCCTCGACCGAACTGCGCTGCTCGACGGACAGCCCGGCGACGCCGTCCTCGGTCAGGCGTTTGTCGGACAGGACCTCGGCGCGAAGCTTTTCCTTCAGCGCCTCCATCTTCTGCTCGCGGGCCCATTCGGTCAGGCCCTTCTCGCGAATTTCGTCCATCTCCGAACGCGCGGCGTCGATGGAAGCGGGCGATTTCTGCCGGGTCGAATCTGCCCCGAAGATCCCCGTCAGGCCGCTGAGGAAACCACTAACCGGCGAAATAGACATGACTTTCTCCTTGCGCAGGACCCGCGGTCATCTGTCGTCGCCGCCAGTGCTGCAAACGCCGCGCCGAACGCACGTTCGGTTTCAGCGTTCGCCTTGGGATGGCCAGTCCGGGATCCCCTGATACGGTGACGCTCACAGCCTCCCCGCTGAGAGAAACCGACATGATCCAGGCCGCCGACGACCGGTTGCGAGACGAGGTGCGCCTGCTGGGCGGGCTGCTGGGCGAGGTCATTCTCGTCGAGGGCGGCAAGGACCTCTACGACCGGATCGAGGCGGTGCGTCAGGCCTCGGTCGCCTGGCACCGGGACGCGGGCGCCGCGGACGCCCAGCGGCTGGAGCAGCTGCTGGGAGACCTGTCGCTGGATCAGGCGGTCGGTCTGGCCCACGGCTTCGCGGTCTTCTCCCTTTTGGCCAATGTCGCCGAGGATCGGGCGGGCAAGCGGCGGGCGCAGGAGCAGACCGCGTCGGGCGCCCGGCCCGATACGCCCGAGGGCGCGCTTGAGCGGCTGAAGGCCGCCGGGCGCTCGCCGGAAGAGGCTCGGGACCTGTTGGCCAGCGCCCTGATCTCGCCGGTGCTGACCGCCCACCCGTCCGAAGTCCGGCGCAAGAGCGTCATCGATCGCATCGCCTCGGTCTCCGATCTGCTGGACGCCTGCGACCAGAACGGCGCCGCCTGCGATCTGGAGGCCCGCGACGCCGGCCTGCGCCGCCAGACCACCATCCTGTGGGCCACGCGGCTGGTGCGGCAGGCCGGACTGGTGGTGCAGGACGAGATCGACACCGTCGTCTCCTTCCTGGACCGCGTCTTCCTGCATGTCGCTCCGGCCCAGCTGGCCGAATGGCGCAAGCGGCTGGACGCGCCGGAGCTGGAGCCCTTCATCCGCATCGGGACCTGGGTGGGCGGCGACCGGGACGGCAATCCGAACGTCGACGGCGCGGTGCTGAGCGCCGCCTTCCGCAGCCAAGCCAGGGCCGTGCTGCGCTTCTATCTGGACGAGGTGAACACCCTGGGGGCCGAGCTCAGCCTGTCGGGATCGATGAGCGAGATCTCGCCCGCCCTGAAGGCCCTGGCGGAAGCGTCGGGCGATCATTCGCTCCACCGCGCCGACGAACCCTATCGCCGGGTGCTCAGCCAGATCTACGCGCGCCTGGCCGCAACCCATCCCGTGCTGACCGGCCAGCCCGCGCCGCGCGCCGCCGCCTTCACCGCCCAGCCCTATGAGGGGCCCGCCGCCTTCCGCGCCGATCTGGCCGTGCTGCAGGACAGCCTGGTCGCCAACCACGGCGCGGTCTTCGCCGACGACCGGCTGGCCCGGCTGATCACCGCCGCCGACGTCTTCGGCTTCCACATGGCGACGCTGGACCTGCGCCAGAACTCGGATGTGCATGAGCGGGTCGTGGCCGATCTGCTCAGGGTCGCCGGGGTCGCCGACGACTATGCCGCGCTGGACGAGGAGGCGCGCCTGTCGGTGCTGGCCGCCGAACTGGCCTCGGGCCGGCTGCTGTTCAATCCCTACGAGACCTATGCCGAGGAAACGCTCAAGGAGCGCGGCATCTTGCAGGCGGCGGCCGAAGCCCTGCGCCTGTTCGGTCCGCAGGCCATCCGCACCCACATCGTGTCCAAGACCGACGCAGCCTCGGACCTGCTGGAGGTCTATCTCCTGCTCAAGGAAGTCGGCCTCTACCGCCCCGAAGACCCCGCCGCCTGCCCGGTCCAGGCCGCGCCCCTGTTCGAGACCATCGGCGACCTGCGCGCCTCCCGCCCGACGCTCGAGCGCCTGCTGAAAGAGCCGTCCGCCCTCGCTGTCGCCCGGGCGCGGGGGGTGCAGGAGGTGATGATCGGCTATTCCGACAGCAACAAGGACGGCTCCTACCTGACCTCGACCTGGGAGCTGCACGAGGCCTCGCGCGCCCTGTTGCAGGTGACCGACGCGGCGGGCCTGCGCCTGCAGCTCTTCCACGGTCGGGGCGGCGCCGTGGGCCGGGGCGGCGGCTCCAGCTTCGCCGCCGTGCTGGGCCAACCGCAGGGCACCGTGGCCGGCCGTATCCGGGTGACGGAACAGGGCGAGGTCATCGCCAACAAGTACGGCGAGCCGGAGGTGGCGCGACGCAACCTGGACGCCCTGACCTGCGGTGTCCTGTTGGCCTCGCTGGCCCCGCCGCCGGACGCCGAGCTGACCGCGCGGCACGGCGCGACCCTGTCGGGGCTGTCGCGGACCTCGATGAGCGCCTACCGGGCCCTGGTCTATGAGACCGACGGCTTCGTCGACTATTTCCGCGCCGCCACCCCGATCGCCGAGATCGCCGATCTGAAGATCGGGTCGCGTCCGGCCTCGCGCACCGCCTCCACCGCCATCGAGGACCTGCGCGCCATCCCCTGGGTGTTCAGCTGGAGCCAGAGCCGGGTCATGCTGCCGGGCTGGTTCGGCTTCGGCTCGGCGGTACAGGGCGTGGACATCAACGAGCTGCGCCAGATGCACCATGACTGGCCGTTCTTCCGCACCCTGATCCAGAACATGGAGATGGTCATGGCCAAGGCCGATATGACCATCGCCCGCCGCTACGCGGGGCTGGTGCCGGATCAGGCGCTGGCCGACCGCGTCTTCTCCGCCATCCGGGCGGAGTGGGACCGGACCGAGGCGGCGGTGCTGGCCATCACCGGTCAGGACGCCCTGCTGGGCGGCCAGCCCGAATTGGACCGGCTGATCCGCCTGCGCATGCCCTATGTCGAGCCGCTGAACCACGTGCAGATCGAACTGATCCGCCGCCGCCGGGCCGGGGATGACGATCCGCGCGTGCGGGAAGGCATCCTGCTGGCGCTCAACGGGGTGGCGGCGGGGCTGCGCAACAGCGGCTGATCAAGGTTCAGATGTCCGCGATTTAATGCGGCGTCTCTATTTCGCCGCCGAACTCTCACGGGGTTGAAACAGGGTCGGCCCATACGGCCGGGGTCGCCGCCCCCGGGCGATGCAGAGCTCCCCAAGGAGACCGCCATGAAAACCCTCGCTTCCCTGACCGCCGTCCTGGTTCTGGCCACCGCCGGCGCCGCCTCCGCCTCCGCCGCCGACGCCCGCATCGGCTGGTCCGATCTCAATCTGGCCAGCGTGGCCGGCGCCGACGCCTTCGACCAGCGCGTCGAAGCCGCCGCCCGGGCGCTTTGCCGCGACGCCCGACGCCCCGGCAGCCGCCTGGACGACCGCGCCTTCTGCGAGGCCGCCGTGCGCCGCGAGGCCGTCCGCCAGCTGCCGGGCGCCGCCCAGGTCGACTACGCCGCCAGCCGCCGCGCCGCCG
>NZ_JAHFPF010000250.1 GCF_023259385.1 Brevundimonas sp.
CGAGGGCGCCGGCTGGCGGATCATCGACAACACCGCCGGCCGCGACGGATCGATCCTGGCCACCAGCATCGAGGTCCTCGAGTTCGGAGACCGCTCCACCCGCGACCTGACCCCGCCCGCCGCCCCCGCCGACGTCGGCGATAAGGACCAGGGCGCCGACGCCCTGGTCTCGCCGCTCGTCGCCGACGACTTCCTGCTGGGCGGACCGCAGGTCCAGCCGGTCGCGCCGTCGGCCGACACGGTCAAGATCGTCGACGCCGGACCGCAGGTCCTGCCGGCCGACGTCGAAGCGCCGGCCGCCAAGGCGACCGTGGACATGCCCCTGGTCCTGCCGGGCGTGCTGGACGACGGCTTCGTGAACTACAAGGCCATCGGCGACGGTCCCCTGGTCCTGCCGTCGGAGGTCGGAGACCGTCTCATGATGGAGCCGGCCGGCTTCTTCGGCGGCCTGGAAAGCCATGCCTTCCAGTTCAACCCCGGCTCGGCGATCGACTTCTGGAACCTGGAGCACGAGATGCAGCGCGCCCTGGATGATTTCCAGGGCCGGTCGCACACCGGCAGCCCCGCGGATCACGATCCCTGGGGCTGAGCCTGATCTCTCCGTGACCTGTGAACCGCCGCCGGACCTCCGGCGGCGGTTTTCGTTTCAGGCGCCGCTCAGCCGCCGGCGCGGTTCTTCACCAGATCCTCGACCACCGACGGATCGGCCAGGGTCGAGGTGTCGCCCAGCGATCCGACCTCGTTCTCGGCGATCTTTCTCAGGATCCGGCGCATGATCTTGCCCGAGCGGGTCTTGGGCAGGCCCGGGGCCCACTGGATCACGTCCGGGGCCGCGATCGGCCCGATCTCCTTGCGGACGTGGGCGATCAGCGCCTTGTGCAGGTCCACGGTCGGCTCCACCCCCTTGTTCAGGGTGACGTAGGCGTAGATGCCCTGGCCCTTGATGTCGTGCGGGAAGCCGACCACCGCCGCCTCGGCCACGTCGTCGTGCAACACCAGGGCGCTTTCGACCTCGGCGGTGCCCATGCGGTGGCCCGAGACGTTGATCACATCGTCCACCCGCCCGGTGATCCAGTAATAGCCGTCCTCGTCCCGGCGGCAGCCGTCGCCGGTGAAATACTTGCCCGGATAGGCGCTGAAATAGGTGTCGAAGAAGCGCTGGTGATCGCCCCAGACGGTGCGCATCTGCCCCGGCCAGCTGTCGGTGATGACCAGATTGCCCGAGGTCGCGCCCTCCAGCACCGCGCCGTCCGCGTCCACCAGCTGCAGCTCGACGCCCGGCAGGGGCTTGGTCGCCGAGCCGGGCTTCAGGTCCGTCGCGCCGGGCAGGGGCGAGACAAGCACCCCGCCGGTCTCGGTCTGCCACCAGGTGTCCACGATCGGGCAGCGGCCGTCGCCGACCACCTCGTGATACCAGCGCCAGGCCTCCGGATTGATCGGCTCGCCGACCGTGCCGAGCAGGCGCAGCGATGAGCGGCTGGTCGCCTGCACCGGCCCGTCGCCCTCGCGCATCAAGGCCCGCAGCGCCGTCGGGGCGGTGTAGAAGATCTCGACCTGGTGCTTGTCCACCACCTGCCAGAAGCGGCTGACCGTCGGATAGTTGGGCACGCCCTCGAACATCAGGGTCGTCGCGCCGTTGGCCAGCGGGCCGTAGACGCAATAGCTGTGGCCGGTGACCCAGCCTACGTCGGCGGTGCACCAGAAGACCTCGCCGGGCCGGTAGTCGAACACCAGCTCGTGGGTCCAGGACGCCCAGAACAGATAACCGCCCGTGGTGTGCAGCACGCCCTTGGGCTTTCCGGTCGAGCCCGAGGTGTAGAGGATGAACAGCGGATCCTCGGCGTTCATCGGCTCGCACGGGCAGTCGTCGCCGACGCCCTGCCTGGCCTCGCCGTAGGCAACGTCGCGGCCCTCGACCATCGGCACGTCGGCGTGGGTGTGCGAGACGACCAGCACCTTGTCGACCGCCACCTTCTCCAGCGCCGCGTCGACATTGGCCTTCAGCGGCACCCGCTTGCCGCCGCGCATCCCCTCGTCGGCGGTGATCACGATCTTGGAGCCGCAGTCCTCGATCCGCCCCGCCAGACTGTCCGGCGAGAAGCCGCCGAAGACGACCGAATGCACGGCCCCGATCCGCGCGCAGGCCAGCATGGCGACCGCCGCGGCCGGGATCATCGGCAGGTACAGGGTGACGCGGTCGCCCTTCACCACCCCGAGGCCCTTCAGCACATTGGCCATGCGGCAGACTTCGGCGTGCAGCTCGCGATAGCTGAGCTTGCCCGACTGGGTCGGTTCGTCGCCCTCCCAGATAATCGCGGTCTCGTCGCCGCGCGTCTCCAGGTGCCGGTCCAGGCAGTTGTACGCGACGTTCAGCACGCCGTCCTCGAACCAGCGGATGTGGAAGTCCGCCTTTTGGAACGAGACGGCCTTGATCACCGACGGCGTCGTCATCCAGTCCAGCCGGCGGGCCTGCTCGCTCCAGAAGGCGTCCGGCGTCTCGCGCGCCGCGACCCGCGCCGTCTCATAGCCCGCCTTGGTCATCCGGGCGCGCTGGGCCCATTCGGACGGGACGGGATAGAGTTCGGGGTCGGTCGTCATGGGCGGCTCCTCGCGTCGGATCGCCCACGTTAGGCCGACAGCCGAGGCAAGGGGAAGCGCCGACTCCCGCGCCTCGCTCCGGCGCCGCTGGCGAACCTCGACCGGATCACGTATCGCGACGCCAAGGGACAAGGGCGCCGCCAGACGCGCCCATCAGGAGATGACCCATGACCTACCGCCACCGCGCCCGCACGCTCGGGAACCGCACGCTCGCGCCCGAAACCCTGATGATGGGCTTCGGCTATGATCCCGCCCTGTCGGAAGGCTCGATCAAGCCGCCGGTCTTCCAGACCTCGACCTTCGTGTTCCGCTCGGCCGAGGACGGCAAGCGCTTCTTCGAGGTCGCCTACGGTCTGCGCGAGAAGGATCCGGAAGAGGCGCTGGGCCTGATCTATTCGCGGATCAACAACCCAAATCTCGAAATCCTCGAGGACCGTCTGGCGGTCTGGGACGCCGCGGACAAGGCGCTGGTCTTCTCCAGCGGCATGGCGGCCATCTCGACCACCATCCTGGCGCTGAGCCGGCCCAATGACGTGGTCATCTACACCGCCCCGGCCTATGGCGGCACCGAATACCTGTTTGACCGCATCCTGCCGCGCATGGTCGTGGAGACGATCAGCGTGTCGGAATGCGACGGCGGCCGGACCCTGGTCGACGCCATCCCCGAAGCGGCCGCGCGTGCGGCGGCGCGCGGCGGACGGCTGGCGGCGGTCTATGTCGAGACCCCGGCCAACCCCACCAATCAGCTGATCGATCTGCGCGCCGCCGCCGACGCCATCCGCGCCCTCGGCCAGGCCGAGCCGCCGCCGCTGGTGGTCGACAACACCTTCCTCGGCCCCCTGTGGCAGAAGCCGTTCGAGCATGGCGCGGACCTAATCCTCTACTCCCTGACCAAATACGTCGGCGGC
Organism: Brevundimonas sp.; assembly: GCF_023259385.1. GTDB lineage: Bacteria > Pseudomonadota > Alphaproteobacteria > Caulobacterales > Caulobacteraceae > Brevundimonas. Next base: position 3,507 of record NZ_JAHFPF010000250.1, read on the forward strand.
CATTCGGATCTGATCGCCGGCGCCTGCCTGGGGCGCGCGGACCTGATGGGTCGGGTGGCGGAGATGCGCACCATCTGCGGCACGATCACCGACGCCCACACCGCCTGGTTGCTGACTCGCAGCCTGGAGACCCTGCAGATCCGCATGGAGCGGTCGCAGCAGAACGCCTCGGAACTGGTCCGGCGCCTGCGCGGCCATCCCAAGATCGAGGCGGTGCTCGACGCGGGCGGCGCGGAAAGCTCGGCCGAACAGCAGGCGATCTTCAGCCGCCAGTGCTCGGGCGCCGGATCGACCTTCTCGTTGCGGCTCAAGGGCGGCGAGGCCGAGGCCTTCCGGATGCTCAACGCCCTGCAGCTGTTCAAGCTGGCGGTCAGCCTCGGCGGGACCGAGAGCCTGGTCTCCCACCCGTCCAGCACCACCCACTCGGACTACACCGCCGAGGCCAAGGCCCGCTGCGGCATCGGCGACAACCTGGTGCGTCTGTCGGTCGGCATCGAGAATGTCGAGGACCTGTTCGCCGACCTGTCCCAGGCGCTGGACGCGGTCTGAGGCGTCGTGCGGGGCGGGATCAGGCGCGCGGCAGGGCGGCGGCCCAGGCCTCGCGCCTTGGCCCTTCATAGGCCTGCAGCGCCGGCGCCAGCTCCTCGACCAGGGGGCGGGCGTCCCAGTCCATCGGCAGGAGCGGGTCGCCGGCGATGGCCCTGACGACGGCCGCGCCCAGCGTCAGGCTCTCGCGCGCCGCCGCCGAGGGGGGCAGCGACCCCAGCTGTTCCGAACTTCGCGCCAGGCGGGCGAGAAGCGCCTTGCGCGCCTCGCCCATGCCCGACACGTCCCAAAGCGACGCGGCGGTCCGCGTGACGGCGCCGTCCAGCCGGTCCAGGCGCGCGGTGAACAGCGTCGGAGGGACGCCGGCCTCGCGCAACCGGTCCCGGCAGGCGTCCAGTCCGCCGACGATGGTGTCGGGCCGCAGCCAGAAGCCTTCGGCGGTCCGGCGGAAGCCTTCGACCTGAAGCGCCTCTGCGGCGGCCGGGGCGTCCGCCGCCAGCAGCCAGCAGCCGGTCCACACCCGGCGGCGGAACACCGTCTCGCGCCATTGCCGCAGACGCCGGGCCGAGACCGCGTCCGGTCCGCTTTCAACGAAGGACCCGTCTTCCGTCCGCGTCAGCCGGCCTTCGCTGACCAGCCGCGCGGCGGCGTCGGTCATTGCGGCCGCCGACTGGTCGAAAACGGCGCCGGCCGCTGTCAGCTCGTCGGAGGACGCGCGGGCGTCGTCCGCCATCAGCAGCAGGTCGAGGATCAGCGCGCCGGGATCCGTGGACGGGGCGCCGCCGGGATCGGGGTCGGTGGTCCTCATGACGGCGCGCTCCTTCAGGCGTGGATGTCGACGTCCTTGCGATCCCGGATCAGCAGTCCGCCGACGACGACCGTCAGCAGGGCCACCACGATCGGGTACCAGAGGCCGTAGTAGATGTTGCCCGTGGCCGCGACCATGGCGAAGGCCGTGGTCGGCAGCAGGCCACCGAACCAGCCGTTGCCGATGTGATAGGGCAGGGACATGGAGGTGTAACGCACGCGGGTGGGGAACATTTCCAC
>NZ_JAHFPF010000022.1 GCF_023259385.1 Brevundimonas sp.
GTGACCGGCCTGGTCGTGGCCCACGGCGCCATCGACTGGATCTCGGCCGCCATCGCCGTGCTGTGCATCGCCGTCGGCGCGGGGGCGGCCGGCGCCCTGAACATGGCGCTGGAGGGCGAAACCGACGCCCTGATGCGGCGCACGCGCGGCCGGCCGGTCGCGGCGGGCCGCGTCCGGAAGAACGATGCGATGGCCTTCGGGGTCGTCCTGTCGGTCTTCTCGGTCATGCTGCTGGGCATGACGACCAACTGGCTGGCGGGCGGCCTGCTGCTGCTGACCATCCTCTACTACGCCGTCTTCTACACCCTGCTGCTGAAGCGCCGGACGCCCCAGAACATCGTCATCGGCGGGGCCGCGGGCGCGCTGCCGCCGGTGATCGGCTGGGCGGCGGCCACCGGCCAGGCCCCGTGGCAGGCCTGGCTGCTGTTCCTGATCATCTTCCTGTGGACGCCGCCGCACAGCTGGGCCCTGGCCCTGTATTCGGCCGGCGACTACGCCAAGGCCGGCATTCCGATGATGCCGGTGGCCCGGGGCGCCAAGAGCACCCGGCTGCAGATCCTGATCTACACCCTGCTGTTCCTGCCCGCGGCGATCGCGCCGGGCCTGACGGGACTGGGCGGGGTGATCTATCTGGGGGTCTCGCTGGTCGGCGGGCTCGGCTTCCTGCTGCTGGCGATCCGCCTGTGGCGCTCGCGCGCCGGCGATCAGCCCGACAAGGCCGAGGCCGTGGGGCGAGAGGCCGCATTGTATGACGTCCGCGCCGAGGCCAAACCGGCGCGCAACCTGTTCGCCTTCTCGATCCTGTACCTGATGGCCCTGTTCGCCGCCTTGCTGGTCGAGAGCCTTACCCCGGGACTGTAAGCCCATGCGCCGCCTGACCCCTGAAGAACTCGCCGCCCGCAAGAAGCGCAACCTGGCCATCGCCGGGGTGCTGGTGGGCTTCATGATCCTGGTGTTCGGCGTCACGGTGCTGAACCTCAAGCGCAACCTGGACGCCCGCGAGGCGGCCATCGCCGCCGGCCAGCCGGTGGGCTACGCCCAATGAAGCTGTCGCGAAACGCCGTCGCCATCGTCTGCGTGCTGGGCGTGATGGGGATGACGGGCGCGTCGTTCGCCGCCGTGCCGCTGTACCGCATGTTCTGCCAGGTCACTGGCTTCGATGGCACCGTCAAGAAGGCCGAGAGGGCTCCTGATGTCCAGCTGGACCAGACGGTGCTGGTCCGCTTCGACACCAACGTCCGCGACCTGCCCATGACCTTCCGGGCCGAGCAGGTGACCCAGCGCGTCCGCATCGGTGAAACTGGCATGGCCTTCTTCGACGTGACCAACACCTCGGACAAGCCGATCAGCGCCAAGGCGGCCTACAACGTCGTGCCGGAGCGCGCCGGACCCTATTTCCAGAAGCTGCAGTGCTTCTGCTTCGACGAGCAGATCATCCAGCCCGGCGCGACCATGAAATTCCCGGTCCAGTATTTCGTGGCGCCCGAAATGGCGACCGACCGCGAGAGCCGCGGCGTGACCGAAATCACCCTCAGCTACACCTTCTATCCGACCGAGCGGTTCCAGCAGGCCGTAAACGGCGTCTCGCCCTCTGGCGCGGCCGGATAGCGGGCGCTATAGCCTGCCCCCAATACGACTCTCGACCGTTCAAGAGATACAGATGGCCGACGCCCACGCGACTCCGCATCACGACTATCACCTGGTGAACCCCAGCCCCTGGCCGCTGGTGTCCTCGATCGCCGTCACGATCATGATGATCGGCGCGGTCGTCTGGATGAAGGGGCTGGCGTCGGCTGACGCCGGTCCGGTCGCCGGGGCCCTGCTGGCCAAGGGCGACAAGGTCCTGTTCGTCGCCGGTCTGGCCGGCGTGCTGGTGTCGATGTTCGGCTGGTGGGCCGACGTGATCAAGGAAAGCCGCCAGGGCGATCATACCCCGGTCGTCTCGATCGGCCTGCGCTATGGCATGCTGCTGTTCATCGCTTCGGAAGTGATGTTCTTCGCCGCCTTCTTCTGGATGTTCTTCGAAATGAGCATCTTCAACGAGGCTCGCGCCCACATTCCGGAAGTCGGCGCCTGGGCAGACACCGCCAAGGCCTGGTCGACCTGGCCGCCGAAGGGCATCGAGACCCTGGACGCCTGGCAGCTGCCGCTGCTGAACACCGTCATCCTGCTGCTGTCCGGCACGACCGTGACCTGGGCTCACCACGCCATCGCGCAGGGTGATCGCAAGGCCACCAAGATCGGCCTGATCATCACGATCGCGCTCGGCGTGCTGTTCACCGCCGTCCAGGTCTACGAGTACAGCCACATCATCCACGAGAACCTGTTCTTCAACGAAGAAGCCATCAACTCGGGCCTGTACGGTTCGATCTTCTTCATGGCGACGGGCTTCCACGGCTTCCACGTCCTGATCGGGACCATCTTCCTGATCGTGTGCCTGCTGCGCCTGCTGGCCGGCCAGTTCACCCCCGAGAAGCATTTCGGCTTCGAGGCGGCCGCCTGGTACTGGCACTTCGTGGACGTGGTCTGGCTGTTCCTGTTCGCCTTCGTCTACGTCACCTTCGGGTGATCGACGGGCCCTCAGGTCTGAACAATCAACCGGCGCGGATCGACCCGATCCGCGCCGGTCTGCTTTGCCGCTGCCCCAACTGCGATCAGGCGCCGCTGTATGCGGGCTTCCTCAAGGTGGTGGACCGGTGCGAGGCCTGCGGCTTCGACTACAGCCGCCTGAACACCGGCGACGGCGCGGCCATCTTCATCATGCAGATCGCGGGCGGCGTCGTGGTCTTCGGCGCCCTGTTCGCCATGATCGCCTGGAACCCGCCGATCTGGCTCCTGCTGCTGATCGCCCTGCCGCTGGTGGCCGGGCTGTCGATCGGGCTGATGCGCCCGGGCAAGGGCGTGATGATCGCCCTCCAGATGCGCAACAAGGCCGGGCAGGCGAACCATGGCTGAGGCCCGCGTTCGCTTCCCCTGGGGGCTGACCATCGCCTCCGGACTGTCGCTGGTCCTGCTGTGCGCGCTGGGGACATGGCAGGTGCAGCGCCTGCAGTGGAAAGAGGCCCTGATCGCGGAGGCCGAGGCCGGTGCGACGGCCCCGCCGCAGCCCCTGTCCGCCGTCCTGGCCGCCGCCGATCCGGAATTCCGCAAGGCGATCATCGTCTGTGGCGGGCTGGCCACGGCCCCGTTCGTCGAACTCCAGACCATTCAGGAGGGACAGGTCGGCGTGCGGCTGGTTTCGGCCTGCCGTCCCGAGGGCGCCGGTTCGACCTTCCTGGTCGATCGGGGCTTCATCGCCGACACCATCTCCGCCCGCCCGCCGGTCGCCGCCTCGGGGGCGCCGCTGGAGGTCACGGTCGAGGTGCGCCATACGCCGCCGCCAGGCCCCATGGCCCCGGCCGTCAGCGGGACGCATTTCTACGCCCGGGACACCGTCGCCATGGCCCGCGCGCTGGGCGTGACGGAGGCCGTCGATCCGCGCACCCTCTACGCCCTGTCCTCGACCAATCCGGAATGGCAGGCGCTGCAGCCCTCGGCCCCGCCCGCGGCCTTCTCCAACAACCACCTCGGCTATGCCCTGACATGGTTCGGACTGGCGCTGGCGCTCGCGGGAACCTACGTGGCCCTGCTTCGGCGCAAGCTGCGCCCCTCGACGCCGTCCAGCGACACTGAAAAGAGCTCTTCCTGACCGCTACCCTCCACACTCTGTCCAACGGCGTCCGCGTCGTCTGCGATCCCATGCCGGGTCTGCGCACCCTCGCCCTGACCGTCGCCGTGCGCGGCGGGGCCAAGTGGGAAAGCGAGGCCACCTCAGGCTGGTCCCACTGCCTCGAACATCTGGTGTTCAAGGGCGCGGGCGACATGGGCGCGCGGGAGATCGTCGAGCGGATCGAGGCCGAAGGCGGCTCGATCAACGCCGCCACGGGCTATGAGCGCACCAGCTTCGAGGTGCGGGCGCTGGAGGGCGGCCTGCCGCTGGCCATGCAGGTTCTCTCCGACCTCGTCTTCCGCCCCATGCTCGATCCCGCCGAGATCGTGCGCGAAAAGGACGTGGTGGCCCAGGAGATCGCCGAAGCCTTCGACACACCCGACGACCACGTCTTCGAAATGGCCCAGACGCGCGCCTTCGCCGGCCAGCCGCTGGGACGTCCGATCCTGGGCTCCGTGGCCAGTCTGAAGCCGATCGACCGCGCTTCCATCGGCGTCTGGCGCGCCCGCCTGTATTCCCCCGACCGCATGGTGGTGGCGGCGTCCGGCGCGGTAGATGAGGCCGAGCTGCTGGCCCTGGCCGAGCGCTGGTTCGGCGATCAGGCGGCGGCCCCGGCGGAAGAGCCGGATACGCCCCGCTTCACCGGCGGCGACGCAGCCCTGACCCGGCGCATCGAACAGGCCAATATCGTCTTCCAGCTGCCGGCGCCGTCGGCCTTGGACCCCGCCTATGCGGCCACGCGGCTGATGAGCGAGATCCTGGGCGGCGGCATGGCCTCGCGCCTGTTCCAGAGCGCCCGCGAGGAGCGGGGACTGGCCTACGCCATCGACGCCTATCATGAGCCCTATGAGAACGCGGGCGTCCTGGGCATCTACTCCGGAGCCTCGGCCGACCGGGCCGTGGAACTGGCCCAGGTCTGCGCCGCCGAGCTGAAGGCGCTGGCCGACACCGGTCCCACGGCCGCCGAGCTGTCGCGCGCCAAGGCGGTGCTGAACGCCGGCCTGTGGATGTCGGACGAGAGCCCGGCGGCTCGTGCGGGCCGGGCCGCGGCTCAGGTGCTGCTCTTCGGCGCGCCCATCGCGTCCCAGACCATGGCCGACCGCACCCTGGCCCAGACCGCCGAGGACGTCCGCGCCGCCGCCGCAGGGTGCCTGGCGCCCGGCCTGGCCGCCACGGCGGTGCTGGGTCCCAAGGCCGCCGCCCCGGCGGGTGCGGCCTTCAGGGATGCTCTTTTCAGCTAGTCAGCGAAATAGCCGGAGGCGTCGACGAAGCGCTGAACCGCGGCCTGATCCCCGAAGTCCAGCTCGATCATCGCCTTGATCGCGGCGGGCTTGTCGGCGGCGCGCGCATGATAGCGCGAAACGATGGCGTAGCCGACGTAATAGCCCAGGTCGCGAACGCCGAAGGCGTTGTCGGTGCTGTTGTAGAGCCAGCCGCTGTAGTCGTTGGCCATCATGTCCCGGCGGAAGGCCGCCTTGATCGCGGCGTCGTTCTGCGGGCCGTAGGTCACATAGGCCAGGTCGGGCATGCGGCCGGTGACCTGCTCGGCGACGAAGTCGGCCACGCCCTCGTACACGGCCTGGGCCAGCAGGGTCTGGCGCTCACCGCGCTCCTGGGTGTGGACCACCTCGTGCACCGCCAGCAGGTCGAGGTTGGCGAGCGGGTTGCTGGCGAAATATCCGGCGAAGAACCTCTGCAGTCCGGCCGACATCTGCGAGGTGTCGACGCTCTGGTCTCCGGTGGCCATCTCGACGCCGAGCAGCACCTTGTCGTCCAGGGTCGTGCCCGCCGAGCGCAGGGCCCCGACCTCGAAATAGATGCCGGCCGGCCGCAGGTCCGGATAGAGATCGCGGAAGCGATCCAGGTGCCCCTCGAGCCGGACGAGGGCGCCGGCGGCCAGCGCCGTGCGCGGCCGAACGGTGTCCCAGTAGCGGGGGTAGGCGTTGATGGCGGCGACATAGGTGGCGGCGCTGTAGCCCTTGGCTTCCATGAAGGCGCGCAGGCCAGGCGTGCCCTGGTCGATATAGAGGCGCTGGAACTCGGCCTCCTGCTGCACAGGATCGGCCATGCCGCGCACTGCGTCATAGGCGGTCCAGAACCGCGCCACGTCGTCATCGACGACGACGATCGCGCCCGGCGAGGCGGGGGCCTGGGCGAGGGCGCCCGTCGACGGCCCCAGGGCCATCAGCAGGGTGGCGAAAAGCAGCGCTCTGGTCATTTGATCTCCCGCGACGTCCCGCGCTAGGGGCCGATGACTGGCCGCGCCGTCAAATGAAACTCCGGTAATTTCGCCCCCATCCAGCGCCGAAACCGTCGCCAAGGCGGCCGCGAGCGGTTTATTCTGAGGTCATGGCGCTTCTGGACTGGATCAGCGACGCGGGCGGACCCGTGGTGGAGGGCGAGGGGGTCATCCTGCGCTCGCCGCGCTCGGCCGACCATGAGGCCTGGGCCATGCTGCGGCAGGAGTCCTATCCCTATCTCCAGCCGTGGGAGCCGACCTGGCCGGAGGACGACCTGACCCGCGCGGCCTTCAAGCGGCGGCTGGCGATCTATCAGCGCGAACTGGAGGCCGGGAACGCCTGGCCCTTCTTCATCTTCACCGATCACGGGCGAACGCTGGTGGGCGCCGTCACCCTGTCGAACGTCCGGCGGGGCGTCGCCGAGACCGGCACCATCGGCTATTGGATCGGCCGCCCGTTCGCCGGGCAGGGCCACGCCACGGCGGCGGTGCGCGCCCTCGTCGGCTTCGCCTTCACCGAGTTGAACCTGCATCGGGTCGAGGCGGCGTGCGTGCCGCACAACATGGCCTCGCGCCGGGTGCTGGAGAAGTCGGGCTTCGAGCATGAGGGCCGGGCGCGGGCTTATCTCAAAATTAACGGCGGTTGGGCAGATCATCTCCTGTTCGGCCGCGTGAATGACGGGGCCGGGCGCGCCGGCTGACGCCGTGCACCGGAGAACCGCGGCGCGTGAACACTCGCTCCAGAAGTCTGGCCTGTGACGCGACGACCGCCATTGAGGCGTTGGCCGCCGCCGATGCCGCGCTGTGGATCTGGACGCCCGCCGAGGATCAGATGCGGTTCACGGGCGCGACGCGGGCCCTCGGGCTGGGTCCGCTGGCCCCCGAATGCTCGGGCGCCGCCTTCACCGCCGTGGCCATTCCGCAGGACCGGGCGCTGGCTGAAAAGATTCTCAAGCCGCAGGAGGAGGGGACCGAGGTCGCCGTTCGCCTGCGCATGCGCGATTCCGAGACCTGCATCTGGCGCGGGGTCTGGCTTGAAGACGGCCTGCGCGCCGCTGGCGTCGTGGCGCTGGAAACCAAGTTCGCCGCCTCGCACCGCGATCACCTGACCGGCCTTCTGGACCGCCGCACCTTCCTGTCGCGCGCCGGCGAGACCCTGACCCAGATGGGCGAGTTCGAGCTGGTGGTGGCCGACGTCGACCGCCTGCGCCGTCTCAACGAGGCCCTGGGCCATGAACGCGCGGACCTGGTGCTGGCCGCGCTGGGCTCGCGCCTGAACGCCGCCTTCCCGCACGATTCCAACGCCGCCCGCATCGGGGAGGACGAGTTCGCCATCCTGGTCCCGCGCGGCGCTGGCGCGGCGACCGAACGCCTGCGCGAGGCGCTGGAACAGCCGCTGCGCGTCGCCGGTTTCGACATCTATCCGACGGTCTCCATCGGCGGCGTGACCGTCGAGGGCGGCCCCGACGCCGCCGATCCCGCCGAACTGCTGCGCCGGGTCGAACTGGCGGTGGAACAGGCCAAGACCGCCGGGCGCGGCGGCATCGCCGCCTATGGCCGCGCGCTGGAGAGCGACAGCCTGTCCCGCCTGGCGCTGGAAGCGGACCTGCGCAACGCCTTCGTGCGCGGCGAGATCGAGCCCTTCTACCAGCCGATCGTGAACCTCAACACCGGCGCGGTCGCGGGCTTCGAGGCTCTGGCCCGCTGGCGTCACCCCAAGCGCGGCATGGTCCCGCCGGATGAATTCCTGGGCCTGGCCGACGAGATGGGCCTGATGAACGACCTGGGCCTGCTGATGATGACCGCCTCGGCGCGGCAGCTGGCCGAATGGCTGGCCCGACACCCGTCGGCGGGCAAGCTGTTCTGCAGCGTCAACCTGTCGGTCGGCGAGATCGAGCGGGCCAATCTTGTCGAAGACGTCTCGCGGATCATCAGCGAGGCGGGCCTGCCCAAGGGCGCGCTGAAGCTGGAAGTCACCGAAGGCGACATCATGCGCGACACCACCCGCGCCGCCGAGACGCTGACCAAGCTGCGCAACGCCGGGGCCTCGTTGGCGCTGGACGACTTCGGCACCGGTTTCTCGTCGCTCAGCTATCTGGCCAAGCTGCCGTTCGACACGCTGAAGATCGACCGCTACTTCGTTCTGACCATGGACAAGGACGAGGGCTCGGCCAAGATCGTCAAATCGGTCGTCAACCTGGGCCGCGACCTGTCGCTGGAAGTCGTCGCCGAGGGCGTCGAGAACGCCGGCCTCGCCAAGCTGCTGCTTGAGGCCCAGTGTCACTACGGGCAAGGCTTCGGCTACGCCCAGGCCCTGCCCGCGCAGGAGGCCGAGGTCTATCTGAACGAGTCCCTCGCTGATGGGACGGCGCCGATCAAGGCTCGGTCGGCTTGATGATCGGAGACAAGACCCCGGGATGGCTGCGCATCCTGGGTATTGTCGCGGCTCTCGGCCTTGTCGGGTGGGGCGCTTGGGAAAAGTGGACCAACTCGGGCGCGGGGCCTGTCGAGCGCGCGCTTCGGCAAAATGATCCTTCCTTCGGCGAGGCTGTGATCCACCTCGCCGAAGGGCCGAACTTCATCGATTCCGATGGATCTCAGCGGCGCCGGACCAGGTTGTGGTGCGGTCGGGTCGACGGCCGGGTCGATGGGAGGGTCGCAGTCCTCATGCGCCACTCGCGAAAATGGACAGGCGTCAGCGTCGAAGAGGTCGCGTCCGGCGAGACCGCGCTGACGGATCGCGCGCGCTGGCTGCTGTCGAAATGCGAGGGCGTGAGGCCCTAGGCCCGCCCGGCCTGCCCTGACAGTTGCGCGGGATCGACGCCAAGCGTCGCCACGGCCCGCGCCCATTTGGCGTCGTAGTCGGTGTCGAAGATCAGGCCCGGATCGGCGTCGGCGGTCAGCCAGACATTCTCGACCAGCTCATCCTCCAGCTGCCCGTCGCCCCAGCCCGCATAGCCGAGCAGCAGGATCGACTGACGCGGCCCCTTGAGCGGATCGACCATGGCCGCCAGCGCCTCGCGCGTGCCGGTCATGGCCAGACCCTCGCCGAAGGGCATCGAGGCGTCCTCCATCATCCAGTCGTCGGTGTGCAGGACGAAGCCGCGTTCCCGCTCCACCGGACCGCCCACCAGCACCTTGCGCGCGGCGGCGCCGTCCGGGGCGGGGGTGTCCAGATTGGACAGCACCGCCTTCAGGTCCACGCCCGGGGCGGGGCGGTCCAGTCTCAGGCCCATGGCGTGGTCCGGGCCGTGGGCGCAGACCAGGATCACCGCATGCTCGAAGCGGGGGTCGCTGATGCCCGGCATGGCCACCAGCAGGCGTCCGACGAGGGATTGGAAGTCGTCCATGCCCTTATGATCGGCACGCGAGGGCGGCGGCGCAAGCGCGGCGTGGACGCAGGCGGTTGGCGCGGCCCTCGGCAACGCCTATCTGGTCCGGGAGTTTGATCCTCATCTTCCTTCCAGGAGCCTGCCATGACCGTCCAGATCGGCGACCGTATCCCCTCGGCCAACCTGACCCGGGCCACCGACGACGGCCCCAAGCCGGTCAGCACCGACGACATCTTCGCGGGCAAGACCGTGGCCCTGTTCGCCGTTCCGGGCGCCTTCACCCCGACCTGCTCGGCCCGCCACCTGCCCGGCTTCAAGGATCACCGTGAAGACCTGGCCGCCAAGGGCGTCGACACCGTCGCCTGCGTGTCGGTCAACGACGCCTTCGTCATGGGCGCCTGGGCCGACAGCCAGGGCATCGGCAAGGAAGACATCCTGATGCTGGCCGACGGCAACGGCGACTTCACCCGCCAGCTCGGCCTGGCGCTGGACGCCAAGGGCTTCGGCATGGGCGAGCGTTCGCAACGCTACTCGATGCTGGTCAAGGACGGCGTCGTCGAACAGCTGAACATCGAGCAGGGCGGCGAGTTCAAGGTGTCCTCGGCCGAGCACCTGCTGGCGCAGCTTTAAAGCGTTGGTCGCGAGGCCCTACCGCCCCTCGGCTACTTGAGGGCCTCGCGACCGATGGGTTCAACCGACGTCTTCACCCCGGAAAAGCGCAGCGCCGTGATGCGCCGTGTGAAGGGCAAGGACACCACGCCCGAACTGGCCGTGCGCCGCATCCTGCGCACGACCGGGATCGGCTATCGGCTGGGCGGCGCCGGCCTGCCGGGGCGGCCGGACGTGGTCATGAAGGGGCGGCGGACCGTCGTCTTCGTCCACGGCTGTTTCTGGCACGGCCATGACTGCCCGCGCGGGTCCAGAAAGCCCAAGGCCAACGCCGCCTACTGGATCGCCAAGATCGACCGCAACCGCGCCCGCGACGCCGCCAACGCGGAGGCGCTGCAGGCGCTGGGCTGGCGGGTCGTCACCGTCTGGGAATGTGCGATGAAGGCGCCGGACTGTCCCGACCGCCTGCTGGCGGCCGTGCGCGATCAGGCGGCGGCCGTCTCGATATCGTCCGCTTCGCCCTGATCCGTCATCACATGGGTGATGGCGCCCAGCAGCATCGGCGGCGTGATCGGCTTGGGCACGAAATAGGTCATGCCGGCGGCGGTGCAGGCGGCGATGTCCTCGGGCGAGGTGTCGGCGGTCACCGCAATGATCGGCACGCCCGCATTCGGGCCGTTTCCGGCGCGGATGCGCTTCGTCGTCTCGCGCCCGTCCAGCTCCGGCATCCGCACGTCCATGAAGATCAGGTCGAAGGCGGTGTGTTCGCAGATCTTCAGCGCCGCCATGCCGTCGGCGGCGGTGGCGATGTCGCAGCCCAGCGGCTGCAGGATCAGCTGGATGGCGCGGCGGTTGATGTCGTGGTCGTCGACCACCAGCACCCGCATCGGACGGCCTTCGTCCTCGTCGTCATAGGCCTCGTCCGCGATCGGTTCGGGCGCGGGCTCGGCGGCGACGGGAGCCGGAGCGGGGCGAGCCGTCTCCAGGGGGCGGGGCGCGACGGCGGGGGCGGCAGGGCCCTGCCGGTTCGACAGGACGCGGGCGACGGCGTCGCGGCTTTCCTGATCCAGGCCGGGCGTGACCGCCTCGGTCATCTCTCCCGGCGCCAGGCGCAGGGCCAGAGTGAAGCGGGCGCCCTCGCCAGGACGGCTGCGGGCGGTCAGACGGCCGTCCATCAGGTCCGCCAGCTGCCGGCTGATAGACAGGCCCAGGCCGGTGCCGCCGTGACGCGCGCTGACCCCGTCCATGGTCTGGTCGAAGGGGGTGAACAGGCGGGCCACCTGCGCGGCGGTCATGCCCGGGCCGGTGTCGACCACCTCGATCAGGACGGCGTAACCGCCGGGCTCCTCGGTCCAGCCGTTCAGGCGCAGGGTGATCGCGCCCTTGTCGGTGAACTTGATGGCGTTGGAGATCAGGTTGTTCAGCACCTGCCGCAGGCGCATCGGGTCGCCGCGCACCGAGGCGGGCATGGTGGCCGCGCCCTCGACGCGGAACTTCAGACCCTTGGCCCGCATCGGTCCGCGCCACAGGCGGACGGTCTGGTTGAGCAGTTCGCGCAGGTCGAAATCGACCGCGTCCACGGTCATATGGCCGGCCTCGAGCTTGGCGTGATCCAGCAGATCGTCCAGCAGGGCCTTCATCATGAAACCGGCGTCGCTGATCAGGCGGGCCTGAGCGCGCGCGGAGCCGTCGTTGGCCCCCCGTTCCAGCTCTGCCGCGCCGGTCAGGATGGCGCTGATGGGGGTGCGCAGGTCGTGGCCGACCGTCGCCAGGAAGGCGCTGCGGCCGTCCATGATGCGCTCGGCGTCGATACGCTTCTGCTCGGCCTCGATCCGGGCGGCGCTCTCGGCGGTGCGCGCCTCGTTCATCCGCTGCCAGGTCGACAGGCAGTAGGTGATGAAGACGCCCACGGCGATGGCCGCGGCGGTCACGAAGCCGGTCGAGCCGCCGAACAGGGCCATGAACACGGGGATGGAGGTCAGGTACAGGAACTGCGGCGTGACCGTCAGGATCAGCACGCGCATGGAACGCGGCGCATTGATCATCGAATAGATGGCGCCCGCCGACAGCAGCATGGCCGCGCAGACCCCGCCCATCGGACCGCCGATCAGCCACAGCGGGACGGACAGGCTGCCGAAATAGCCCGCGTTGACGAACAGCAGAAGATCCCCGGCCAGGGCGCGGAAGCCGGTCAGCTTCTGGGCGCGGCCGCCGATGATCGGGGCGAAGGCCCACAGGTCGAGGCCCTGAACCAGGAAGTAGCCCAGCACCCATCCGACGCTGATGTTCCAGCCGATCAGGGGACTGAAGACCAGGGCGCTGGCGGCGGCCATGCCGAGACGCTGCAACAGCGCCTTGCGACGCTGGCGGATGGCGATGACCCATGGATCGGTCATCGGCGTCGTGTTGCTGGCGCCGGTGTTCGCCATGCGTCTCCCCGAGGATGGGCGTACTCGCCCTTCCTTCCACCATGACGCGTCTGCCCTAACGGTCCGTCAACGGCCCGTTCCAACGGCCTCCGAGACGGTGGAGAAGCCGTCCGCGCGCAGGCGGGCGGCGAGGTCGCGCTTGATCCGCGACACCAGGCCGGGCCCCTCGTAGATCAGGGCGGAATAGACCTGGATCGCCGAGGCGCCGGCGCGGATCCGGGCCCAGGCCTCGGCCCCGGAATCGATGCCGCCGACCGCGATCAGGGGCAGCTTACCGGCCGAGGCGTCGGCGGCGGCGCGAAGCGCGTCCAGCGCCCGCGCCCGCAGCGGGGCGCCCGACAGGCCGCCGGCCTCGTCCTTGTCGGGCGAGCGCAGGCTGTCGGGGCGGTCCAGCGTGGTGTTGGAGACGATCAGGGCGTCCAGGCCGTGGTCCAGGCTGGCCTCGACGATCATGCCGATCTCGTCGGCGGTCAGGTCGGGCGCGATCTTCAGGAAGACGGGGGTCGGGTCATCGCCGCGGGCCGCCGCCAGCCGCCCCAGCAGGTCGTCCAGCGCTGCTCGGCCCTGCAGGGCGCGCAGGCCCGGCGTATTGGGCGAGGAGACGTTGACGGCGACGTAGTCGGCCAGACCCTTCAGCCGGACCAGACCGGCGACATAGTCGGCCGCCTTGTCCTCAGTATCCTTGTTGGCGCCGAGGTTGGCCCCGATCACCGCCGTCTTCGGGCGGCGCGCCAGTCGGTCCGCGAAGGCCTCCAGCCCGGCGTTGTTGAAGCCCATCCGGTTGATGATCGCCCGGTCTTCACTAAGCCGGAACAGGCGCGGCTTCGGATTGCCGGGCTGGGCCAGCGGGGTGACCGAGCCGCATTCCACGAAGCCGAAGCCCAGGCGCGCCAGCCCGTGCAGGGCCTCGCCGTTCTTGTCGAGACCCGCCGCCAGCCCGACCGGATTGGGCAGGTCCAGCCCGGCCAGACGGGTGTGCAGCACGGGATCGTCGGCGCCGGGCGCGGGCAGGGGCGTGACCTGCAGCGCCTTGATCGCCAGCTGGTGGGCCATCTCGGGATCCAGGCGGCGCAACAGGGCCGCGCCGAGGTCGGTCAGGGCCATCCGACGGCTCCGTCTTCGAATCGCATGATCCCGTCCGCATCCACCGACAGGCCACGCTCGTCGCGGGCGGCGGAAACGGGCAGCGGGGCGAACAGGTGTGGAAACAGATCGCCGCCGCGCGAGGCTTCCCACTTCAGCGCCTCGCCCAGAACCGCCAGGTCCACCTCGATCAACAGCAGGTCGCCACGCCCGGCGTAGTGGCGGCGCGCCGTCTCGGCCAGCTGGGCCGCGCTGGACATGTGGATGTAGCCGTCCTTCAGGTCGACCGCCGACCCGGCATAGGCGCCGTCCAGACGGGCGAGCTCCCACTCGGCGTGGTCGACCAGCTTGTAGGCGATCTCGCTCATTCGGCGATGTCCCGCGGCTGCAGGAAGCCTTCGAAGGTGCAGCGCCC
This sequence comes from Brevundimonas sp., assembly GCF_023259385.1. Lineage (GTDB taxonomy): Bacteria > Pseudomonadota > Alphaproteobacteria > Caulobacterales > Caulobacteraceae > Brevundimonas. Next base: position 13,817 of record NZ_JAHFPF010000022.1, read on the forward strand.
GGCCACATCCACCGTGAACAGGGCCGCGGCCCCCGGCGGGAAGCCGCCGCTCATCCGGTCCAGCACGGACGGCGAGGCGGCGCTCTCGATCAGATATTCGACAGCCAGCAGGTGAACGCCCGGATTGTGCGCCACCACCAGCAGGCAACCGGCCTCGTCCTCGACCGCCTCGATATGACGGCGCAGCGTATCGACCGAGCCGTTGTAGAGCGGTTCGTCGTCGCGCACCTCGACATCGCCCATGGCGTCGTGGACCAAGGCCCAGGTCTGGCGGGTGCGGGAGGCGGGGGAGACCAGCGCCAGATCCGGGCGCACGCCTCTGGCCGCCAGGGCGCGGCCCATCAGGGCGGCGTCGCTTCGGCCACGCGCCGACAGGTCGCGGTCGCGGTCACGGCCGGAGCCGCTCGCCCGTTCCGCCTCGGCGTGGCGCATCAGGATCAGTCGCTGCATGGGCCGCCTTTACGGGTGTTCGGCCTATTCGGCCAGATCACGCCGGGCGCGCGAGGCCGGTTGCGGCTGCAGTGCGGAGTTCCGCACCGGGACGGTGGCCACCGCCCCGCCGGGACGGGCCCTGGCGTAGGCCTGGCGGGTGGCCTCCAGCAGGATGACGCCGGCGGCTCCGGGCAGCACATGCTTGCCGATCTGTTCCAGCCCGTCGGCCAGCGGCAGCAGCGGACCCCACGGCGGCACATACAGGGTCTGGGACCAGGCCGCCGGCTCCAGCCCCGCCTCGCGCACCAGCCGTTCCAGCTGGCGACGGGTGAAGGGCCGTCCGTGGCCGAAGGGGGTGTTCTCGGACCGCGCCCAGAGGCCGCCGCGCGCCGCCGCCACCAGGATGACCCGGCCCGCCGGCGCCAGCGCCCGCACCGCCTCCAGCATGAGCGCCTGGGCGTCCTCGGCCTCTTCCAGCGCATGGACCATCAGGATGCGGTCGAATGATCCGGCGGCGAAGGGCAGGCGGCGGTCTTCGACCAGCACGGTGCGGTTCTTGCCCGCCTGCGGCCACAGCTCGACGCCCTGACCGCCCGGCATGGCGGCGACCACCCGGCGTGCGCCGATGAAGGCCTCCAGCCACGGTGTCGCATAGCCGAGGCCCAGCACGTCGCAGTTGCTGGCCTCGCCCCAGGCGTCCTCGAGCCGGCGGGCCAGCAGTCGGCGGGCCAGCGCGCCTGCGGGCTCGCCGTAGAAAATCCTCAGGTCCTCGATGCTGCGCCGCATGGGGCCAGCATAGACCCGCCGGGGAGCGGCTGCCAGAATGGCGTCATGACCCTCGAAATCCGCCTCTTCCCCTGCCTGAACGACAACTACGGCTTCCTGGTCCGCGACACGGCGACCGGAACCGTCGCGACGGTCGATACGCCCGACGCGGCGGCCATACTGGCGGAGCTGGAGCGGTCGGGTTGGGGGCGGCTGGACCTGATCCTGAACACCCACTGGCACCCCGACCACACCCAGGGCAACGCCGTCCTGCAGGCCGAGACCGGCTGCGAGATCGTCGGCCCGGAGGAGGTGCGTAAGGCCGCGCCGCTGGACCGCGTGGTGCGCGGCGGCGATACGGTTATGCTGGGCGAGACGGTGCTGGAGGTGTCTGACGCGCCGGGGCACACGCTCGGCCACATCGTCTATCGCGCGCCGTCGGACGGTCAGGCCTTCGTCGGCGACGTCCTGTTCACTCTCGGCTGCGGCCGCCTGTTCGAGGGCACGCCGGACCAGATGTGGGACAGCCTGCGGACGCTGGCCGCCTGGCCGGACGAGACGACAGTCTGGTGCGCGCATGAGTACACCGCCGCCAACGCGCGCTTCGCCCTCAGCCTCGACGACCGGCCCGAGATGCGGGCGCGCGCCGCCGAGATCATGGCGATGCGCGAGCGGGGCCAGCCCACCGTGCCCACGACCATCGGTTCGGAGAAGGCCTTCAATCCGTTCCTGCGGGCGGCGGACGCCGCGGACTTCGCGGCCCGGCGCGCGGCCAAGGACGGCTTTAACGGTTAGGCGTCGGGTCCTGCGGCAGGAAGGCGCGGATCACCCGCGCGGACGATGGACGCCCCGCGACGCCCTGCGTCGGGGCGACCACGATGCGCAGTTCGCCCCGCACATAGGTGACCGCCGTGCTGCCGCCCTGAACGATGACGATGCGGCGCAACTGGTTCAGCGACGACCGGCCCGTCGGCGAGCGGGCGATGCGCAGCACCGCGTCGGTCGACAGGATCAGGGCTTCGACGGTCAGGCCTTCGGCGTCCGCATCGGTGTCGACATTGATCTCGATCAGCCGACCCATGGTCTGGCTCATCATGGCGCTGCGGCGCGTCATCAGCTGGAACAGCTGCGCCGGCCCCAGCGACGGCTGGGTCAGCGCTTCACCCGGTCCCGTCAGCGAGACGGGCGACCCGCCCGGCGCGCGGCTGGTGAAGACCGTCATGCCGCCGCCGGGCGTCAAGCGCAGGATCTGCTGGCCGGCGTCGTTGCGGTAGATGACGTCCCCGCGCGGCGCGGCGGTGGGGCGCAGCACCCAGGTCTCGTCGCGGCGATCGAAGCGTAGCAGGGGGCGCTGCCCCGACCGGTCCAGGGTGAAGGCCTCGCCCGATTCCGATATGTATCGTCCGACGGGCGGTGGCGCGTGATTGGCGCCACCCCGCCTGCGCAGCGCCTGGCTCTGCTCGGCCTGGGCGTTGCCGCGTTCCTGGGCGAAGACCTGGGGCGCGGTGAATGCAGCGGACAGCAATGCCGCCGCCGCGATGGCAAGCGCCATCACGGTCGGAAGCGGCCCGCGCGCCATTCTGACCCTTGCCGTCAACTCCATGGCTGACTTGGTGCAGTCGTCACGCGGCGGATTTTGGGCAGGGATCGGATCAGCCGACCAGATACTGACCGCCGTTCAGCGACAGGGTGCAGCCTGTGACATATCCGGCACGTTCACCGGCCAGCCAGGACACCATGTCGGCGATTTCCTCGCCTTTTCCGAGTCTTCCGACCGGGATCTGGGCGATGATTCCGGCCAGGACCTTCTCGTCCATCGCGCCCACCATCTCGGTGTCGATGTAGCCTGGGGCGATGCAGTTCACGGTCACGCCCTTGCGCGCGTTCTCCAGCGCCAGCGCCTTGGTGAAGCCGATCATCCCGGCCTTGGCGGCGGAATAGTTGGTCTGGCCGATCTGGCCCTTCTGGCCGTTGATCGAGGAGATGTTGACGATACGGCCGTGGCCCCGGTCGCGCATGCCGTTGATCACGTGGCGCGTCATGTTGAAGACGCTGTCCATGTTCACGCGGATGACGTCCGACCACTGGTCGGCGCTCATCTTGTGGAAGAAGCCGTCGCGGGTGATGCCGGCGTTGTTGATCAGCACGTCGACGGGCCCCAGCTCGGCCTCGACCTCGGCGACGGCGCGGGCGCAGTCGTCATAGGAGCCGACATTGCCCTTCACCACCATCACGCCCAGCTCGCGGGCCGTGGCCTCGGCGGCTTCGGTATTGCCCGAATAGCCGGCGGCGACGGCCATGCCGTCCTCCTTCAGCCGCTGCACGATGGCTTTGCCGATACCGCGGGTTCCGCCCGTGACCAGTGCGACGCGTGCCATATGCGCTTCCTTTTCCCTTGAGCGGCGGTCTCTGACGCGGACCGCCTGCCGTATGGATACGCTTTAGCCCGCGCGCCGTTGCGCGGAAAGACGCCGTTACGCAGCTTTATCGTCGGCGCGTCAGCCGAGCTTGGCGATCAGGGCCTGCGCCGCCGCCGGATTGCGCACTTTCGCCCCGGCGATGAAGTAGGCGAACACGTCGCCGCGCTTGGCCCAGTCCTTCGCCCGGGCCGCGATCCCGTCCAGTTCGGCCGAGGTCATGCCGGTCGGCTCGTCCGGCCTGCTCGACATCAGGCGCGCATAGGTGAAGTCGGCGGTCGGCAGGTCGATCCTGGGCCATTCCGGCGCCTCGTCGTCCTCGGCGTAGACGATGGCCGCGCCGTATTTGGCCGCCAGATCGTAGAACTGCTGGGTGTCGAAGGTCGGGCTGCGGACTTCCAGCGCGTGACGCAGCCGGATGCCGTCCTTCTCCTTGGGCAGCAGCTTCAGGAAGCCCTCGAAGTCGACCGGGTCGAACTTCTTGGTGGCCATGAACTGCCAGTTGATCGGCCCCAGCTTGTCGCCCAGCGCGGTCAGGCCCTGGTCCAGGAACCGCTCGAAGCTCTCATTGCCTTCCGACAGCACCTTGCGATTGGTGCAGAACCGGCTGGCCTTCACCGCGAAGACGAAGTCGTCCGGCGTCTCGTCGCGCCATTTCATCCAGGTCTCGGGCTTGAAGCCGGAGTAGTAGGTGCCGTTGATCTCGATCGAGCTCAGCTTGCTGGAGGCGTACTCAAGCTCCTTCTTCTGGCTGAGTTTGTCGGGATAGAAGACGCCGCGCCACGGCTCGAAGGTCCACCCGCCGATGCCGACCCGAATGGTGCCTGTCATGGTGTCCTCTCCCTGTCGTCCAAGGACCTAGGATCAGACCGCCGATCCCACAAGCGCCCGATAGGCCGCCGTCGCCTGCGCACGGGCCGTATCGTCGTCCAGCAGGCGGCGCGAATGCCCGTAGGCCAGCACGATGCCCTTGAACTGGAACACCAGGATCTCGAGCGCGACGCTGTCGGCGTCGGGCTTCAAGGTCCGGAACTCGCGCTTCAGCGTCTTCGCCCACAGGATCTGGCTGTCCTTCAGGGTGTCGCGCAGCGGGCCGGGCTGATCGTCCAGTTCGATGGCCGCCGCCTTCAGCGGGCAGCCGCCCGGCCGGTCCTCGCCGTCGATCCAGTCCAGCTCGCCCTGGAAGATGCGGTCCAGCCGCTCACGGCCCTGCGCCAGCGGCTCGGCCGGGGCCCAGACGGCGGCGGTGAAGCGGGCGATCATGGCGTCGACCACCTCGGCCTGCAGCGCCTCCTTGGACTGGAAATGCTTGAGCACTGCGCTCTTGGACACCCCCGCCGCGCCGGCGACGTCGGCCAGGCTGACCGCCGCCAGCCCACGCACGGTGACCTGGGCCATCGCCTCGTCGATCAGCCGGGCATGGGTGGACTCGCCCTTGGGCGGCATCAGCGGAAATCCTGTTGACTCAAAGTGACCGATCGGTCACTTATAGGTGTACGACCGGTCACTTTTATCCGATCCCGGTCGTTCTGACCACCCCCTCCGAGGAGGAAGCGCCATGCTTCTCATGTCCCTGATGACGGCCGCCCTTCTGGCCGTTCAACCTGCGCCGGCTCCCACCGGCGCTTCGGCCACCCTGGTCCAGCCGCGCGAGATCCGGCTGAACCTCGACGGCCGCAACTGGGCCTGCGGTCCGGACGGCGCCTGCGTCGGCCGGGGCGGCGGCGCGGCCCAGCCGCTGATGCGCGAGTGCCGCCGGTTCGTGGCCCGCACCGGCGCAGTCTCCGGCTTCAGCCGCGGCGGCCTGGCCCTGACCCAGGCCGAGATCGCCCAGTGCAACACGGCCGTGGCCGCTTAAGAAAGCCGCCGGTCGTCAATCGATCACCGCCTCGATCCCGGCCAGCAGGCTGGCGGCGGTGATCGGCTTGGCGACATGGCTGTCGGCGCCGGCGGCCATCGCGTCCTGGCGGTGTTCGATCATGGCGTTGGCGCTCAGCATCACGATCGGGGTGCGCCCCCGACCGGGCGAGGCCGCCTCCAGCGCGCGGATGGCGCGGGTCGCCGTCAGGCCGTCCATCACCGGCATCTGCATATCCATCAGGACCACGTCGAAGTCGTCGTCCTCGAACGCCGCGACGGCCTGGGCGCCGTCCCCGGCGATGACCACCTCGGCCCCGTGGCTGGCCAGGATCAGCTGGACAACGCGCTGGTTCGTCGGGTGGTCTTCCGCCAGCAGGACCCGCAGCGCGCGCTCGGTCAGCGGATGGGCGCCCCCTCCGCCGCGGGCGTCGCGCGCGTCATAGTCGTCGAGGCTCTGCTCCCGCTCCAGCGGCAGGGCGAAGCGGAAGCGGCTGCCCTCGCCGGGCGCGGACTGGGCCTCGATCTCGCCGTCCATCATCTCGACCAGCGAGCGGCAGATGGACAGGCCCAGGCCGGTGCCGCCGAAGCGGCGCGTGATGGTGCTGTCGGCCTGGTTGAAGCGCTCGAACAGGTGCGAGGCGTGGTGAGCGTCGAAGCCGACGCCGGTGTCCTCCACCGAGATCGCCAGCCGGCCCTCCGCCATCTGGACGCGCACGGTGATCGCGCCCTCGGCGGTGAACTTGACCGCGTTGGACAGCAGGTTGCCGAGGATCTGGCGGATGCGGGTGCTGTCGCCGCGGAACATCCCGCGCGCCTCGGGATCGCGTTCGACGTGGAAGGCCAGGCCCTTGTCCTCGGCCCGGGTCTGCATGACCGCGATGGGCTCCAGGGCCTCGTCCAGATCGAAGGGCCGCGACTCCAGGTCCAACTGGCCCGCCTCGATCTTGGAGACGTCGAGGATGTCGGACACCAGCCGCTCCAGCGTCACGCCCGAACTGCGGATCAGCTCGACCATCTCGGTCTGGCCGGCGTCCAGCGCGGTGCGCGACAGGGCGTCAACGATGCCGATGACCCCGTTCAGGGGCGTGCGGATCTCGTGGCTCATATTGGCCAGGAAGTCGGACTTGGCCCGGTTCGCCGCCTCGGCCGCGGCCTTGGCGTCCAGCAGGGCCTGCTCGGCCGCGACCCGATCCGTCACGTCGCGGGCCACGCCGTAGATGCGGTCGCCGGACCGCTGGGCGCGCCATTCCAGCGTGCGGTAGTGGCCGTCCTTGTGCCGGTAGCGGTTGATATGGCCCACCACGGGGGCGCCGGGACGCCGGTTCTCGACCTCGCGGGCGCTGTCCCGGGTTCCGGGCAGGTCGTCGGGGTGGACCAGGTCCAGCAGATAGGTCCCCTGCAGCTCCGCCGGCGCATAGCCCATGGCCGCCCGCCAGGAGGGGCTGACCCGAACCAGGCGCCCGTCGAGCTCGCGGATGACCAGCAGGTCGAGGGAGACGTCGAAGAAGTTGGCCAGTTCCGCCTGCCCCCCGGCGCCGGGCGCCGTGTCGTCGTTGGAGCTTTTGGCGGGGGCAGGGCAGGTCATCGTCGATGGGGCGTCCGCTGGTAGCCGGGACATCAACCTTAACGCCGTGATGTTAAGGTCGGATTGCATTGGTCCGCGTCAAATCGCCATGCGCAGGCCGCCGGGCGGGGGCGTCAGCCGCGCAGTTCCAGGTCGTTGCCGTCGGGGTCGCTGATGTAGATCGATACCGCCTCGCCGGTGGAGCCGTACCGCAGGCCTTCGTCGCCCAGCTTGACGCCATGCGACTTCAGATGGGCCCGTACGGCCTTGATCTGGAAGTCGGCGATGCGCAGGCACAGGTGATCCATGTTGCGGCCTTCCGGACCCGGCGCCGCCCCGCCCTTGGCGCCCAGCACGCCGGCGACCGGGACCAGATCGATGAGGGCGTCGCCGGCCCGCAGCTGGATCAGGCCGATGTCGTCGCGGCGGCGTTCGACGGTGCAGCCGATCACCTCGCAATAGAAGGCGATCATCGCCTCCAGGTCGCGGGTGCGGATCACCACGTGATCAATGCCGCGCGGGCGCATCAGTAGGCGAAGTCGCGGTACAGGCGGGTCAGGTCGCCCTGCCATTCGCCGTTGTACAGCTCCAGCAGCCGTTCGGCGGGCGTCACGCCGCTGGCGGCGATGTCTTCCAGTTCGGACAGGTAGCCGCGCTCATCGACCATGCCGCCCGAGAAGCGGGCCCGGTTCTTCAGGCCCTGACGGGCGATCTCGACCATGTCCTTGGCGACGGCCTGCACGGTGCGGCCGCCGACCTCGGCCTTGAGGCCCAGCCGGGTCACGTCACGGCGCAGGCGTTCGTGGTCGGCGATGTCCCAGTCCTTGACCAGGTCCCAGGCGGCGGACAGCGACGGGGCGTCGTACAGCACGCCGGCCCACAGGGCCTGCAGGGCGCAGATGCGGCTCCACGGCCCGCCGTCGGCGCCGCGCATCTCGAGATAGGCCTTCAGCCGCACCTCGGGGAAGAGCGTCGTCAGGTGGTCGTTCCAGTCCTTGAGCGTGGCCAGCTCGCCCGGCAGGTCGTCCAGCCGGCCATCCATGAATTTGCGGAACGAGCGGCCCGACAGGTCGATGTACTGGCCGTTGCGCTTGGCGAAATACATCGGCACGTCAAGCGCATAGTCGGCGTAGCGCTCGAAGACGAAGCCGTCCTGGAAGACGAAGTCGAGAATGCCGGTGCGGTCCGGATCGGTGTCGGTCCAGACGTTGG